>NZ_JASJSU010000109.1:0-14271 GCF_030237045.1 Stenotrophomonas maltophilia group sp. Smal17 | reverse complement strand
CAAGGTCAAATGCCACAGCTGCACCCAGTAGGTCCACGCCATGCGTGGATGCTGTTGCCGTTGATCTTCAAGTCCGCCTTGAGCGAGCCGAGCATCGCAGGGGAATCAGGGGCGAAGAGGCGCCGATGTTTGAGCGCAGCGAGTTCGGCGCCGTCCCCTGATTCGCCGAGAAGCGCAGGGTACCGGCGCGTAGCGACGGCTCGCGGCTGGCGGAGCGTTTCTTTGGTTACTTTCTTTGCGCGCAAAGAAAGTGACACCCCTCCGCGGTCGCGGAAATGACTCTCGCCGGGTCCTGCCCGGCGCCACCCATGCGTCGGCGCGCAAACAAAAACGCCCGGCGCGGGGCCAGGCGTTCCTGCACTACCGTGAAAATACGGAGGCTTACGCCACCGTCGACGCCCGCAGCGCGGCGATGCGCTCTTCCAGCGGCGGGTGGCTCATGAACAGCTTCTTCGCCGTCGAACCGGCAATACCGAACGCGGCAATCTGGGTCGGCAGCGTGCTCTGGCCGTGGTTGAGCTGCAGGCGCTCCAGCGCGGCGATCATCTTCTGGCGGCCGGCCAGCGAGGCACCGCCGGCGTCGGCGCGGAACTCGCGGTGGCGCGAGAACCACATCGAGATCATGGTGGCGAACAGGCCGAACACCATCTCCAGCACGAACACGATGATGTAGTAGGCGAAGCCGCGGCCGCCGCCTTCGCGGTTGCCCGACAGCGCGCTGTCGATGATGCCGCCGACCACGCGGGCCAGCACGATCACGAAGGTGTTCAGCACACCCTGCAGCAGCGCCATGGTGATCATGTCACCGTTGGCGACGTGGGCGATCTCGTGGCCCAGCACCGCTTCGGCCTCGTCCTCGCTCATGTTGTGCAGCAGGCCGGTGGACACCGCCACCAGCGCGTTGTTGCGGTTGGCACCGGTGGCGAAGGCGTTGATCTCCGGGCCCTCATACACCGCCACTTCCGGCATGCCGATGCCGGCGGCCTTGGCCTGGCGCTCGACGGTGGCCAGCAGCCAGCGCTCGGTCTGGTTGCGCGGCTCGGTGATCACCACCGCGCCGGTGGAACGCTTGGCCATCCACTTGGACAGCAGCAGCGAGATGAAGGAACCACCGAAACCGAAGATGCCGGCCATGATCAGCAGGCCGCTCATCTTGCTGGGATCGGTTCCCAACAGCGACATCACGATGCTGGCCAGGATCAGCACGGCAAAGTTCGTGGCCAGGAAGAGGGCTATACGGGTGAACATGGGAAAATCCGGCTCGGAAAGGGTCGATATCGGTCAATTTGCGGTGTGGTCAGCTTGAATTCAAGCGCCAACCTGACCGACGATTCAGCCAGCATGACCTCCCCTATTCCCACCGGGCGTTTCGCGCCCTCGCCGACCGGCCTGCTCCACCCCGGATCCCTGCTCGCCGCGTTCGGCAGCTGGTTGCTCGCCCGCCATCACGGCGGCCTGTGGCGTCTGCGCATCGAAGACGTCGACCCGCCGCGCACCGTACCCGGTGCAGCGGATTCGCAACTGCAGGCACTGGCCGCGTTCGGCCTGGTCCACGATGGTCCGATCCTCTGGCAGAGCACCCGCGGCGGGGCCTACCAGGCCGCACTGGATGTGTTGCTGGCCAGCGACCTGGCCTTCATCTGCCACTGCAGCCGCAGCGAACTGGCCGCCAGTGGCGGCATCCACCATCGCTGCGTCGCGCGGCAGGCTCGACCGGACCCCGCCGTCCGCTTCCGTGTACCGGCCGGCAGCGTCGTGCAGTTCGACGATGGACTGCGCGGCCCGCAGCAGCAGGACGTGCATGCCGAAGTCGGCGACTTCGTGCTGCGCCGTGCCGACGGCTGCTGGGCCTACCAGCTGGCGGTGGTGGTCGACGACGCTGCGCAGGGCGTGACCGAAGTGGTGCGCGGCGCCGACCTGCTCGACTCCACCGCGCGGCAGATCCTGCTGCAGCAGGCACTGGGGCTTGCGGTGCCACGCTACTGGCACCTGCCGCTGCTGCTGGACGCGCCAGGCCACAAACTCTCGAAGTCGCTGGCGGCGCTGCCGGTGGACAGTGCGCGCCCGCTGCCGGTGCTGCGCCAGCTCTGGCAGCTGCTCGGCCAGGCCCCTGCGGCGCTGGAGCAGGCACACGATCTGGATGCCCTGCTGGCCTCGGCGCAACGGGCCTTCGACCCGGCGCGCCTGCCGCGCACCGACATCCTGTTGCCGCCCGGCGCACTTTCCACGCCGATGTTGCAGAATCCCCCTTCCCCCACCTGATACCCGGACAGCATTCCATGACATCTCGCGTCGCACTGGTCACCGGCGGAACCGGCGGCATCGGTACCGCCATCTGCCAACGACTGGCCGACCAGGGCCATCGGGTCGCCACCAATTACCGCGACGAAGCCAAGGCACGTGCCTGGCAGCAGGCGATGACCCAACGCGGTTACACGGTGTCGATCTTCCCCGGCGATGTCTCCGACCCCGGCAGCGCCGAAGCGCTGGTACGCGCGGTCGAGGCCGAGCTGGGCCCGGTCGAGATCCTGGTCAACAACGCCGGCATCACCCGTGACACCACCTTCCATCGCATGCGCGTGGACCAGTGGCACGATGTGATCAACACCAACCTCAATTCGGTGTTCAACGTCACCCGCCCGGTCATCGAGGGCATGCGCCGCCGCGGCTGGGGCCGGGTCATCCAGATCAGCTCGATCAACGGCCTGAAGGGCCAGTACGGCCAGGCCAACTACGCCGCCGCCAAGGCCGGCATGCATGGCTTCACCATCTCGCTGGCCCGCGAGAACGCGGGCTTCGGCATCACCGTCAACACCATTTCGCCCGGTTACGTGGCGACCGACATGGTGATGGCGGTGCCGGAGGACGTGCGCGCCAAGATCATCGCCGACATCCCTACCGGGCGCCTCGGCAAGCCGGAGGAAATCGCCTACGGCGTGTGCTTCCTGGTGGCCGACGAGGCCGCCTGGATTACCGGCAGCAACCTGGACATCAACGGCGGCCACCACATGGGCTGGTAAGCCGCGCAGCGGACCGTCACGGCGAACGCCGCCGGCCCCTGCCAAGAGTCATGCTGCGCAGCACGCAAACCCTTGCTGCGCAACATGATCGCCGCCGAAAGCCAAGCCTGGCGGGGGCTGAGGCGGTTGCAACGGCTGCTGCACTGCGCCATGCTGCGCGTCTACTGTGACGAGTACCGCTTCATGGCTGCGACCCGCATCATCAAGAAGTATCCGAACCGCCGTCTCTACGACACCGAGATCTCCAGCTACATCACCATCGAGGACGTGCGCCAGCTGATCCTGGACGGTGAAGACTTCGAAGTCCGCGACGCCAAGAGCGGCGACGACCTCACTCGATCGGTCCTGCTGCAGATCATCGCCGACCAGGAACAGGACGGCGAGCCGATGCTGTCCACCCAGCTGCTGAGCCAGCTGATCCGCTTCTACGGCGATTCCCTGCAGGGCTTCATGGGCAATTACCTGGAGCGCAGCATGCAGGTCTTCCTCGACCAGCAGCAGCAGTTCCGCCAGCAGATGGGCAACCTGCTGGGGCAGACCCCGTGGGCGATGATGAACCAGCTGACCGAGCGCAACCTGGAGCTGTGGCAGGAATTCCAGCGCAGCATGGGCAGCGGTTTCGGTGGCCCGCGCCCGGGCGGCACCGGAACGGGTACCGGCACCGGCACCGGCAACAAGCCCAACGAACCGGGGAGCGGCACCGGCGGCAAGACCCGCCGCTGAGCCATCACCGCGGTGGATACGAAAACGGCGCGCCCTGGGCGCGCCGTTTTTTTTCATGCATCGCGCCCGCGATGCCTCAGCGCTTGGCCCTGCACCCCGTGCACACGCGCTCGACCTTGTAGCCCTTGGCCTTCAGCTTCTCGACCACGCCATCGTTGCCGAGCAGGTGCAGCGTGCCGACCACCACCAGCGTTCCGCCCTGCCCGGCCTGCAGGTACGGCAGCAGCTTCGGCACCCATGCGTCATTGCGGCCGGTATTGATGCGCTGGTAAAGCTGCGGATACTGCTGGCGCATTTCCGCCGCCATCTTGGTCCACAACAGGCGTTCGTCGCCCCGGCGCCAGGCATCGTGCAGCAGGCGCGCCTGCTCATCGCCCTTGCCCGCCTGGTCTAGCGCCTCGGACAGCATCTGCCGCTGTTCCTGCACCGTCATGCCATCGAGCATGCCGATCTGCGTATCGATGTCTTCCAGGCCGGCCGTCTTGCGGCCGGTCTTCTGCGCACGCTCCATGAAATGGCGATCCAGGCCCAGCGCCGGGTCCAGGCCCAGCTTCTGCATCTGCCCGATCGAAATGCTCAGGCCAACGAACCAGGGCTTCATGCCCTGCATCTGCGCCAGCGGCAGCGCGTTCTGCGCCGCGAACGCCTGCAGCTTCTGCCAGGTGGCCGCATCCAGGTCGCGCTTGAGTTCGCTGCCATCGGTGCGGACCGCCGCCTGCACCATGCGGCTGGCCAGCTGCGGTGACTGCATGTCTTCCGGCGAGAGCTCGAACACGATGCGCTGCGAGGCCTCGAAGGCCTGTTCGACATCCGGCGACAGCGGATAGTCCTGCGGTTTCAGCAGATGGAACGAACCGAGCAGATAGAGGCGCGAATCGCCTGGACCGGTCACTTTCCACAGCAGCGGCACCGGTGGCTTGGCAGCGGCGGCGGCAGCGGCCGGGTCAACGGCGGGCGCATTGCGCGCCGCAACCAGCGGTGCGACCGCGCAGGCCAGCAGCAGGGTAGCGGCACGGAACAGGTCTCTGATCGGCATTTCAGCCTTCTCCTTCAGGCAGGTGGTAGGCCTTCTCGCCCGCTTCCACGCGCAGGTCCAGCCGGTTTTCCGGTGGCGCCAGCGGGCAGGTCGCGTAGGCGGTGAATGCACACGGCGGGTTGTAGGCATGGTTGAAATCGATGCGCACCGTGCCGTCGGCAGCGGGTGCATCGGTGTCCAGGTAGCGGCCGGCCGGATAGCTGCCGCGGCCACTGGTGCGGTCGGCGAAGATCAGGAACAGCGGCTGCCCGGGGGCACCGATCGCTTCCAGACGCCAGTTGCGGCCATCGCGCTGGAACTCGACCGCGCCCGCATTGGGCATCTCGGTGGTCAGGCCGGTGATGTCGACGATCGGCAGCGTCTTGCCCGGCGGGTGCGCGATGAAGCGTGCCTGCACCTGCCAGTCGGGGCCACCCGGCCAGTACTCCAGGCCAGCGAAATCGCGGCGTGCCGGCGCATCGGCGTGCTTGACCCGCAGTGCATCGCGCGGCCCACGGCGGATGATGCTGAGCTGGCCCTTGCCGGCATCGAAAGACAACAGGGTCGGCTGTGCATCCTTGTCGGTGTCGACGCGGATACGACCGCGTACCGGTTGGCCCTCATGGCTGACCTCGGCACCGGCCTCCGGCGTGAACCACCACTGGGTACCCTCACGGCGCAGCAGGCCCAGCTTGCCCGGGCCGACCGCCAGGCGGATGCCGTTGGTGGCGCCGCTGCCGACGAAGTGCGACTTGTTCTGCAGCCAATGCAGGCCGACCAGCGCCGTCCAGCCATCGGGCCGGGTCAGGTCCTGGTAGCGCGCCACGCGCCATTGCTGCTGCGCGGCGGCAAAGGCCGGATCTTCAGTGACCGTCGGCGCCGGCGGTGTCGCCGGGCTGCAGGCAGCCAACACCATGGCGGCCAGCAGCCCGCCCATTCCCCGATAACGCATCGATGCTCCCCTCAACGTCCGCGCAGGAACCAGCGGTCGATCTCCGCCAGTGAAAAACGGGCCCAGGTCGGCCGGCCATGGTTGCACTGGCCGGACCGCTCGGTGATTTCCATGTCGCGCAACAGCGCGTTCATCTCCGGAACGGTCAGGCGCCGATTGGCGCGCACCGCGCCATGGCAGGCCATGGTCGACAGCAGTTCGTCGCGCGCACTCGCCACGCGCCGGCTCTGGCCGTGTTCGCGCAGGTCGGTCAGCACGTCGCGCAGCAGCCCTTCCGGCTCGGCATGCGCCAGCAGCGCCGGAATGCTGCGCACATGCAGCGAACCGGGGCCGGCACGGGTCACTTCGAAGCCGAGCGCGGCCAGCGTTTCGGCTTCGCTTTCAGCGGTGTCGGCCTCGCGCTCGCCCACGGCAAGGGTGATCGGCACCAGCAGCGGTTGCGACTGCAGGCCGATGCCATCGTGCGCATTCTTCAGGCGCTCGTAGCCGATGCGCTCGTGCGCGGCGTGCATGTCGACCACGATCAGGCCTTCGGCGTTTTCGGCCAGGATGTAGATGCCGTGCAGCTGCGCGATCGCATAGCCCAACGGCGGCACGCCCGCATCGGCGCTGGTCACCGGCAGTCCATTCTCGCTCGGCATCGGCGGCAGCGTCGCCCCGCGTTCGGCACCGGACGGTGCGGCATACAACGCGGCATAGGCGGCCGGGGCGTCGGCCACCTGCAGGCCCAGCGGCTGCTGCGGCCGCCAGCCTGAGAATCCCCCCCCGCCGCCTGAGCCGGAACCCGGCGCAGGACCGCGCACCAGTCCGAATCCAGAAGCGCCTGCGCTGGACGCCATCGGTGTCGTGGCCGCATCCACCGGATGCGCAGGTACGGCACCGATCTCCTGCGCCGACATGCCGGCACGGGTGTCGGCCAGCGCGTCCTTCAGCGTGCGGTAGACGAAATCATGGACCAGCCGCGAATCACGGAAGCGCACCTCGTGCTTGGCCGGATGCACGTTGACGTCGACCCGGGTCGGGTCCAGTTCCAGGAACAGCACGTAGGCCGGTTGGCGACCGTGGTACAGCACGTCGCCATAGGCCATCTTCACCGCATGGGCGACGCTGCGATCGCGCACCGAACGGCCGTTGACGTACAGGTACTGCTGGTCGGCACTGGCACGCGAATAATGCGGCTGTGCAATCCACCCGTGCAGGCGCAGGCCGGCACCGCTGTGGTCCACGCGCACGGCCTGGTTGGCGAAGTCCTCGCCCAGCGTTTCGGCCAGCCGCGCATCGGAATACAGATCGCCCGGCTTGTAGCGGCGCGAGGCCTTGCCGTTGTGCGACACGCGCAGTTCGACATCCGGCCGCGCCAGTGCCAGCGAACGCAGCCACTCTTCGATATGACCCAGTTCGGTGCGCTCGGCGCGCAGGAACTTGCGCCGCGCCGGCACGTTGTAGAACAGTTCGCGCACTTCCACGGTGGTACCCGGTGCATGCGCACGCGGAGTGACTTCACCGATCTTGCCGCCTTCGATCTGCAGCGCGGAACCATGCTCGTCGTGCGCGCGGCGCGAGGCCAGGGTGAAGCGGCTGACCGAGGCGATCGATGGCAGCGCCTCCCCCCGGAAACCGAGCGTGGCCACCGATTCAAGATCATCCAGGTCGGCGATCTTGCTGGTGGCATGGCGCGAGACCGCCAGTGGCAACTGCTCCGGCGCGATGCCGCTGCCGTTGTCGCGGATGCGGATCAGGCGCACACCGCCTTCTTCAAGATCGATGTCGACGCGGCTGGCACCGGCATCGATCGCATTCTCGACCAGTTCCTTGACCACGGACGCAGGACGTTCGACCACTTCGCCAGCGGCGATCTGGTTGATCAGGATGTCCGGCAACGGCCGGATCGGGCGCGGATGGGTAGCAGACGTCATGCAGGGATGATAGCGGAGCGGCCCTGGGTAGAGTCGAGCCATGCTCGACCGGCGGGTTACCGGCAAGGCCCAGTCGAGCGCGGCTCGACTCTACAGAAAGCAGAAACCCGCCTTCGGCGGGTTACTTGCTGCCGCCGGCCATGGTGCCTGCGGCGTCGATCTCGGCCTGGGCGCGGGCCGCGTACAGCGTGCCCGGCGGCGGCTGGCGGCTGAAGAAGGTGTGCACGCCATCGAGCACGGCACCGGCGATCTTGCGCTGGTAGGCCGGGTCGATCAGGCGGCGCTCTTCATCCGGGTTGGAGATGAACGCGGTTTCCACCAGCATCGCCGGCATGTCCGAGGTGCGCAGCACCGCGAAGTTGGCGCGCTCGATATTCGGCTTGTGGTTGTTGCCGATCCGCTTCAGGCCGCCCAGCACGTGGCCGGCCGCATCCTCGGACGCCTTCATGTAACCGCTCTGGGCCAGGTCCAGCAGCACGTTGGCAAGCGTGCCTTCGGTCTGCTGCAGGCGCACGCCACCGACCAGATCGGCCGCGTTTTCCTTGTCTGCCAGCCAGCGCGCACGCTGCGAGGAAGCCCCCTTGGTCGACAGCACATACACCGACGAACCGGTGGCCGAGCGGTTTTCGGCCGCATCGGCGTGGATCGAGATGAAGATGTCGGCCTTGTTCGCACGCGCCTTCTGCGCACGCATCGGCAGCGGAATGAACACGTCGCTGTCGCGGGTCAGGTAGGCCTTCAGGCCCGGCGTCGCGTTCACCTGGCGCGCCAGCTCGCGTGCCACCGCCAGGGTGACGTCCTTCTCGCGCTTGCCGGTCGGGCCGATCGCACCCGGGTCCTGGCCGCCGTGGCCCGGATCGATGGCCACCACCAGGTGGCGCATGCCAGCCTGCATGCGGATGCGCGAGGCATCGCTGGGCATGGCCGGGCGTGGCGGTTCCACTGGCGTTGGCGCCGGCGCGGGCACCGTGGCCGGCGGCGTGGTCACCACCGCAGCGGTGCGCTGGCCGGCGAGGATCGCGGCCGGTGAAGAGGACGGCGTGCTGCTGGCCGCGGTGCCTGCCGCGGCGACCTGTGCCGGTGCGGTGGACGGTGCCGGCGTCGGCGTGGCCGGGGTCGCTGCAGCGGCGCTGGCCTGCTGCTGCACCTGTGCGGTCAGCAGTGCGGTGGCGCGCGCGGCGTCGTTGCGCGACTGCGCGCTCTGGGCCGCGGTCGGCGCGGGCGTGCTGACGGGCGCCTGTGGCTGCACCGCCGGGGTCACCGCCGGCCGGCTGGCGGCCACGGCCGGGCCATCGCCCGGCCATTCGATCACCAGCTTGGATTCATTGCCCTCGCGCTGCATCTGCGGGCGGAACGGCGCCACCGATTCAGCGAGGTCGAAAACGACACGGAACGTGCCCGGAACCGGCTGTCCGGTACGCACTGCCGTAACCACGCCCTGCGCGGCCGGCATTTTCAGGTTGCGTATGGCGCTGGAGTCCGGGAAATCGACCACCAGGCGGTTCGGGCCGGCCAGCGACAGGGTCTTGTAGCCGCCACTGCCGACCAGCGAGATCTCGGCACGGGTGCCGGTGGCGCCGGTGTTCAGCAGGACCTGGCGGACTTCACCCGCCCACGCACTGACGCTCGCCAGACCCAGTCCGACGGCGGCACAGATGGCGATGAGACGGTTCCCCGGGCGCATGGCTCAGGATTCAATCACCGCGCTGAACGGAATGCAACACCTTTTTCCTTAATAATCCGTAACCTGCCGGTGTTTGTTCTCGTCAGCCGACAGAAATGGCCTGCAAGTCGTCCCCCTGAGGCAGCCGTTCCAGCCATTCACGTCCCGCGTCGCTGGCCCCGGTGAGACGAACACGACGCCCCTTGCCCTCGATCTCCAGCGCTACCACCAGATCGGTCGGCGGCAGCGCACCGGCCCCGCGCTCGGGCCATTCGACCAGCCACAACACGGCACTGCCCTCGTCCAGGCCGAGGAAATCGAGCTCGCCGGCCTGGCCGATGCGGTACAGGTCCAGGTGCCATGCCTCGCCGCCACTGGCCAGCGGGTAGCGCTCGACCAGGGTGTAGGTCGGGCTGCGGATGGCGCCCTGCACGCCCAGTGCGCGCAGCAGTGCGCGGGCAGTGGTGGATTTGCCGGCGCCGAGGTCGCCGCGCAGCTCGATCAGCGCCTGCGGCGGCCGGGTCGCCGCCAGCCACTGCCCGAGCAGTTCGGTGGCATCGCTGTCGGCAAGGAAGAATTCGGTCATGGAGAGAGGTCCGGATTGGCCAGTCGCCGCAGCGGCGCCAGCAGGTCAGTAGGAAGCAGGCCACGCGCGCCATCGGCGGCAGCGGAATCGCCGGCGAGTGCGTGCAGCAAGGCGCCGGCCGCGGCCGCGTCGAACGCGGCCAGGCCCTGCGCGCGCAGGCTGGCAATGATGCCGGTGAGCAGGTCGCCCATTCCGCCCACCGCCATGCCGGGATTGCCCGCAGCGATCAGCCGTGGTGTCTGCGCGGGTGCCGCCACGATGCTGCCCGCCCCCTTCAGCACGACCACGGCGTGGAAGCGCTCGGCCAACGCCTGCGCGCTGGCATAGCGGTTGGCCTGGATGTCAGCGCTGCTGCAACCAAGCAGGCGCGCGGCCTCGCCCGGGTGCGGGGTAAGGATCGCGTCCGGCAACGCGCGCGGATCCTGCGCCAGCAGGTTCAGTGCATCGGCATCGACCACCAACGGCTTGCCACACGCCAGCACCCGCGCAAACAGCGCGCGCGCCCATTCGTCCTGGCCCAGGCCGGGCCCGATCGCCACCACCGTAGCCCTGTCCAGCAGCGCCGGCAGCGCATCGCCGTCTTCCAGCGCATGGGTCATCGCCTCCGGCAGGCGCGCCAGCAAGGGGCCGACGTGATCGCGACGGGTACCCAGGCTCAGCAGGCCGGCGCCGGCACGAAGAGCTGCCTCGGCCGCCATCGCGATGCCGCCACCGCTGCCATGGTTGCCGCCAACGCACAGCACGTGCCCGGATTCGCCTTTGTGGGTATTGGTGCGTCGTGGTTGCAGCAGCGCCTTCAAACGGTCGCCGGTCCAGCGCTGCGCGCAGGCCTGGATGCCGTCCCAGGCCTGATCAGGCAGTTCGAGTGGCGCCAGCCGGCGCTGGCCCACCTGTTCCAGCGCATCACCGGTGTACAGGCCTCGGTGACACGCGATGAACTGCAACGTGACGTCGGCCTTCACCGCCACGCCGGGCACGCATCCGCTGTCGGCATCGACGCCACTGGGCACGTCCATCGCCAGTACCGGCCCACGCGCCGCGTTGAGGGCGTCGATCAGCGCCTGGGCCGTGCCGGACGGTGCCCGGTCCAGGCCAAGCCCGAACAGGGCGTCCACATAGACCTCAGCGTCCGGCAACTGGCCATCGAACTCGACGACACTGCCACCAGCCGTCGCAAATTCCGCTGCAGCCTGCGCCGCCAGCACCGTGGCGGGCGCCCTGCCAGGCAGCGTGACCACCTGAACCTGGCGCCCCGACCGCAGGGCATGGCTGGCCAGCACGTAGCCGTCGCCACCGTTGTTGCCGGTACCGACCAGCACGCATAGCTGGAGAGCCTCCGGCCACTGCTGCAGCAGGCACTGCCAGCCCGCCAGGCCCGCCTGGGCCATCAGGCTCCAGCCACCATCACCGGCCAGCGCCGATGCGCGCCCATCGAGCGCGCGCGCCGCTGCGGTATCGAACAGAAGGGAAAGATCGGGCATGCAGGGATTTTATACTGGTGCACATGTCCCCCGTCCCCGCCCCTGTCGATCCGGCCCAGGCCGTGCAGCGCATCCGTGAACTTGCCCGTGCGCATGGCTTCCAGCGCTGCGGCATCGCCGGCATCGAGCTGGGCGAGGATGAGGCGCACCTGGCCGACTGGCTGGGCCAGGGCCTGTACGGCACGATGGACTGGATGGCGCGCCACGGCACCCTGCGCGCGCGTCCGGCCGAGCTGCTGCCCGGCACCGTGCGGGTGATCTCGGTGGGCATGGATTACAGCCACAAGGACGACACCGAGGCCTGGGCGACCCTGGCTGATCCCGGCCGCGCCTACGTGGCGCGCTATGCGCTGGGCCGCGACTACCACAAGCTGATGCGCAACCGCCTGCAGAAACTGGCCACGCAGATCAACGACGAGGTGGCTCCGCTGGGCTACCGCGTCTTCGTCGATTCGGCGCCGGTGCTGGAACGTGCACTGGCGCGCAACGCCGGGCTCGGCTGGATCGGCAAGCACACCTGCCTGATCGACCGTCACGGCGGCTCCTGGTTCTTCATCGGTGAGATCTACATCGATATCCCGCTGCCGATCGATACCCCGGCCACCGCCCACTGTGGCACCTGCACGCGCTGCATCGACGTCTGCCCCACCCAGGCCATCATCGGCCCGCAACGGCTGGATGCGCGGCGCTGCATCTCGTACCTGACCATCGAGCACGACGGCGCCATCCCCGAGGACATGCGGCCGCTGATCGGCAACCGCATCTATGGCTGCGACGATTGCCAGCTGGTCTGCCCCTGGAACAAGTTTGCCAGGCGCACCGACGAAGCCGATTTCCGTGCACGCAACCAGCTGGATACCGCGCGCCTGGACCAGCTGTTCGCCTGGGACGAGGCCGAATTCCTGCGCCGCACCGAGGGCAGCCCGATCCGCCGCAGCGGGCATGAGCGCTGGCTGCGCAACATCGCGGTGGCGCTGGGCAATGCGCCTGCGTCCGCCGAGGCATTGGCTGCCCTGCACACCCGCATCGACGATCCCTCGCCGCTGGTGCGCGAGCACGTGCAGTGGGCGCTGGGCCAGCACGCGGCGCGCTGACGTGCGATCCTGAGCCCCCGTTCCACCCGCCCCATGCCGTGCCCATGCAGCCACGCAACGACGACATTTTCACCCCCAGCCAGCTCAACACCCTGGCCCGCGATCTGCTGGAAGGCAGCTTCCCGGCGATCTGGGTGGAGGCCGAACTGGGCAGCGTGGCGCGCCCTGCCTCCGGGCACCTGTACTTCACCCTGAAGGACGCGCGCGCGCAGCTGCGTGCAGCCATGTTCCGGATGAAGGCGCAGTACCTGAAGTTCGTGCCGCGCGAAGGCATGCGTGTGCTGGTGCGCGGCAAGGTGACCCTGTACGACGCCCGTGGCGAGTACCAGATGGTGCTGGACCACATGGAGGAAGCCGGCGAAGGCGCACTGCGCCGCGCGTTCGAGGAACTGAAGGCGCGCCTGGAGGCCGAAGGCCTGTTCGACCCGGCACGCAAGCGGCCGATGCCGGCGCATGTGCAGCGCCTGGCGGTGATCACCTCGCCCACCGGCGCCGCCGTGCGCGACGTACTGAGCGTGCTGGGCCGCCGCTTCCCGCTGCTGGAAGTGGACCTGCTGCCGACCCTGGTACAGGGCAGCAGCGCCGCGGCGCAGATCACCCGCCTGCTGCAGGCCGCCGATGCCAGCGGCCGCTACGACGTGATCCTGCTGACCCGCGGTGGCGGTTCACTGGAGGACCTGTGGGCGTTCAACGATGAAGCGCTGGCTCGCGCGATTGCGGCCAGCCGCACCCCGGTGGTATCGGCGGTAGGCCACGAGACCGACTTCAGCCTCAGCGACTTCGCTGCCGACCTGCGCGCGCCGACGCCATCGGTGGCCGCCGAACTGCTGGTACCGGACCAGCGCGAACTGGCGCTGCGCCTGCGCCGCACCGCGGCGCGCATGGTGCAGCTGCAACGGCACGCGATGCAGCAGGCCATGCAGCGCGCCGACCGTGCCCTGCTGCGCCTGAACGCACAGAGCCCGCAGGCCCGCCTGGACCTGCTGCGTCGCCGCCAGCTGGACCTCGGCCGGCGCCTGCATGCGGCATTCAACCAGCAGCAGGAGCGCCGTGCCGCGCGCCTGCGTCATGCCGCGGCGGTGCTGCGCGGGCACCATCCACAACGACAGCTGGACGCGATGCAGCGCCGCCTGACCGCCCTGCGCGGGCGTCCGCAGAGTGCGATGCAGCGCCTGCTGGAACGCGATGCACTGCGCCTGCGCGGGCTGGCACGCTCACTGGAAGCGGTCAGCCCGCTGGCGACGGTGGCCCGTGGCTACAGCATCCTCACCCGCAGCGATGATGGCGCACTGGTGCGGCACATCGACCAGGTGCAGCCGGGTGACGCGTTGCAGGCCCGCGTCGGCGACGGCGTGATCGACGTGCAGGTCAAGTAGAGGGGTGTTCGGCAGGGCTTGCAGCCCTGCACCTGCAGAGGCTTCAAGCAACAGCCGAAGCAACAGCGTGCATTCCGTGGGATGGCGGGGCGGTGCCGGAGTGCGGGGACGCCGTGCCCCCCCCTCCGGGGTCCGGCCCAGCCGCTGGCGGCTGTGCGTTCGGGCGCTTGCGAAGCAGTGCTTCGCAAGCAAAGCGCCCTCACCCATGGGGGCTTGGCAGCCGCATCCATGCGGCTGACACCCCGCACTCCGACACCGCCCCACCTCTGACAGATTTCCGCGATCTGATGGATCCACGCCATGCGTGGATGCTTTTCGATCTCGATTCGAGAAATTCGATTTCGATGGAGATTCATCCACGCATGGCGTGGATCTACTGCAGACCGCGGAAATCTGTCGAAGGCGGGGTGGGTCCGGTTGCGGGAGTGTCCGCGGCATGGATGCC
>NZ_JASJSU010000108.1:3695-14415 GCF_030237045.1 Stenotrophomonas maltophilia group sp. Smal17 | reverse complement strand
GGACGCTGCAAGTACGTCCCTGTAAGCTCGATGGCGCCATCCATGGCGCCAACGCCCCTGCATGGCTCACCCGCCCGGCCTCAGACAGTTTCCGTGCGTGCCGAGCCACGGAAGAAAGAAAGAAGAGCAGGAGCCGGTCGCGCGCTCTTCTGTAGAGCCGAAGGTAGCGGCAGGAGCCGCTGCCAACGTCGCTTGCGACGGCCCGAAGGGTGCCGGTCAGGACGACCGGCATCGCCATGCTCGGCTGCTCTTCAACGTGATGACTGGAACCCCGCGCTGCGCGCGTTAGCCGTGCATCGGCTCGGCTCTACAACAGCTGGCGTAGCATCGCCTTCAGGCGTCGCCCTTCCAGTTGGAAATAGTCGCGCTGTTCGCGCCAGGCGGGGAAGCGCTGTTCCACTTCATGCCAGAACGCGGGCGAGTGGTTCGGCTGGATCAGGTGGCAGAGTTCGTGCACCAGCACGTACTCGAACGCGTCGGATCGGCCCAGCACCAGCGCAAGGTCCAGCGCCATGCTGCCGTCCGGCGCCAGCGAGCCCCACTGCGAGGACATCACCTTCAACCGCAGGCGGCTGGGTGCGCGTGGCAGGGTGGGCAGGTACTTCGGCAGCCAGCGGCCGACGTCGGCGCGGGTCTGTGCTTCGTAGAACTCGCGCAGCAGGCGGCGCAGGGTGGCATCGCCGCCACGGCTCGGCCATTGCACGCAGGCGCCGTGCTCGTCGATCTCCAGGCGCGCATAGCGACCTTCCTGCCAGCGCAGCGGCAACAGTTCGCCGCGCAACGGCAGCACACCGTCTTCGCCGGGCTGCAGCGGCGCCGGCAGGCCGTGCCCCTGGTACTGGCGCAGCTGCAGCGCCAGCCAGTCGCGGTGCTGTTCCAGGAAGCGTTCGCCCATCACCAGGCTTGCCCGCGGCGGCAGGGTCAGGCGCGCGCCGCGCTCGTCCACGCTCAGTTTGATGCGCCGCGCACGCGGGTCGCGCACGCGCAGCACCTCGATCTCGGCATCCTCCAGGCGCAGGCGGACAGTGTCACGCTGCACGGTGGCGGGCGGAGCGGGGGAGATCAGGCGGCGCAACAGGCGGCTCATGGCGCCAGCATAGCGCCGCTTCGGGCCGCTGGATGACCGGCGGCCCACGCAGTGCCTGTTCAGTCAGCCTTGCTGAGCTTGAAGGCTTCTTCCAGCAACAGGAACAGGCGGCGGATCTCGGCGCTCTGCAGGGCGAAGCGGGCGTCGAATTCGGCGCGGCGGCCGTCTTCGTCGGCATGTTCCAGCTGGTCCAGGGCGCCGTCGAGGAACTTCAGCTTGCGCACGATCAGGTCGTCGCCGATCACGAACGACAGGTTGTCTTCGAAGATCAGCGCCAGCTTGGTCACCTGCTTGCCGGCGTCCAGGTGCTTGTCGATTTCGTCGCAGCGCAGTTCCTGGTGCTGGCACTTGACCACCGCACCGCCCTCCACCGGGTCCTTCATCTCGCACTCTTCGCCCAGGCTCAGCCCGGTCGGCAGCGGCTCGCCGGCAATCCAGCCGGTCAGGATCGAGCGCGGCGCGACTTCGGCGTTCAGCGGCATCGCCGGGAAGCTGCCGAGCAGGCCACGGATGTCGGACATGAAGTATTCGCCGGTCTTGCGGCTGGAGGTATCCACCGCGACATAACCGTGCTGCAGGTCGATGAAGGCGTCATTGCGCGAAGACTTCACAAAGGCGCGCGGCAGCAGTTCATGCAGCAGGTCGTCCTTCATGCGCTTGCGCTCGCGCCCGCCCGGGCGACGGCCTTCCTTTTCCTCGATCTCCTCCAGCTTGCGCTCGAGCAGGTCGTTGACCACCGCCGCCGGCAGGATCTTGTCCTCACCGCCCACGGTCAGCCACAGATGTTCGGCGATGCGGTGGGAGAGCAGTTCCTTCTCCTCGCGGCCGAACGGCGAGATGAAGCCGCGCGAATTCATTTCCAGCGCGCCGACCGGCTTCAGCAGGGCGTGCGGCAGCAGGGTGTCGACTTCGGAAAAATCGGTGGTGGTCGGGAAACGGAAGAACGTCAGGTTGCGAAAGAACATGGAATTCCGGATGGCAAAGAGGAAGGGCGACCGACCTTAAACGGTGGGCGTCTCGGGATCTGCGTCGGCGTCGGCCGGGGAGCCGGCCAGCCAGGCATGGGCGTCGGGCAGCGGCGCGTCGTCGCGACGGCCCAGCGCCATGAAGTCGAACAGGGTGGTATCGGCCAGCTGCGAGGGCCGCACTTCGCCCATGGCACGCGCGATCTGCTCGATGCGGCCCGGGTGGTCCTTCTCCCATTGCCTGAGCATCAGGCCGACCTGGCGGCGCTGCAGGTTCTCCTGGCTGCCGCACAGGTTGCAGGGAATGATCGGGAACTGGCGCGCCTGCGCGTAGTCGACGATGTCGCTCTCGCGCACGTACGCCAGCGGCCGGATCACCACGTGCCTGCCGTCGTCGCTGCGCAGCTTCGGCGGCATGCCCGACAGCTTGGCGTGGTGGAACAGGTTCATGAAGAACGTGGCCACCATGTCGTCGCGGTGATGGCCCAGCGCGATCTTGGTGAAGCCGTGGGTCTCGGCGTAGTTGTACAGCGCGCCACGACGCAGGCGCGAGCACAGCGAACACATGGTCTTGCCTTCCGGAATGACCCGGCTGACCACCGAATAGGTGTCCTGCTCGATGATGTGGTACGGCACGCCCAGCCCGGCCAGGTACTCCGGCAGCACGTGCTCGGGGAAGTCCGGCTGCTTCTGGTCCAGGTTCACCGCCACCAGCTCGAACGGCACCGGCGCCTTCTTCTGCAGCTGCAGCAGTACGTCCAGCAGGGTGTAGCTGTCCTTGCCGCCGGACAGGCAGACCATGACCTTGTCGCCGGCCTCGATCATGCCGAAGTCGGCAATCGCCTCGCCCACCTGGCGGCGCAGGCGCTTGGCCAGCTTGTGCTGCTCGCGCTCGGCCACGCGCGGATCGCGGGCGGCGCGGGGCGGGGGGTCGGGAAGGGAGATCACGGCACTCATGGGCTCCATTCTAACGGCTCGGAGCCGCCGCGGCCGGGCCGCGGGGCTCCCCTCTCCCGGCAGTCATCATCGCTGTGTATGCTCGGAGGCTGTGGACACCTACAGCCCCGCCGAGATCGTCGAGCACCTCGCCGCCCTGCGCGCCGAGCACCGCCTGCTGGATGAACAGATCACCCGCATGGCCGCCAACGGCGAGGACGAGCTGGAGTCCAAGCGCCTGAAGCGTCGCAAGCTGCGGCTGAAGGACTGCATCGCCAAACTGGAAAGCCTGCAGATTCCCGACGAACCGGCCTGACGCCGGGTTCGGGTGGGTGCCAACCTTGGTTGGCACGACTGGAATGTGTGTGGACCAAGGTCCACACCCACCACAAGGATTCAGTTCAATCCTGCGGCGCAGCCTCGTCCGGGCGTGCCGCTTCCGGGCTGACCCGCTCGATGGTGTGGCGCAGCTCGCGGCCGAGGATGAACTTGGCATCCTTGGCCCAGGCATCCAGGCGTTCGTCGAACAGCAGCTTGCTGTTCTCGTCCGGCCACACCAGGCGCAGTTCGCGCAGCTTCTGGATGAAGCCGCGGAACAGGGACTTGTCGAAGAACTCCGGTGCCGCCGGTGCATACAGCAGGCTCAGCCGCTGCGCCGCCTGCTGGCACAGGCTTTCCAGCTCGGCCGCGCCAAGGACGCCGGGGCCGTTCTTCACCAGCACCGAAATGGCGATGTAGTAGCGCTCGAACGCCTGCTGCAGCGAATGGCCGATCGCACGCAGGCGGAACACCTCGTCGGTCTGCCCGGTGTTGCGCGCCAGGATGCCGCCGTCGTCATCGTTGACGTTCTGCAGCAGGCCTTCGCGCACGAACACATCGATGGTCCGGTCGATACGCTGGGCGAACTCGTCCTCGCTCCACGGCAGGAACAGCTCGGCCTGCAGGAACGGGTACACCGTGCGGCCCAGCTGGACCAGCCCGGTACGGCTCATGCGGCGGTTGTTCTGGAAGCAGCAGGCCACCCACGAGGAGGCGGTGAACAGGTGCACCACGTTGTTGCGGAAGTAGCTCAGCAGCACCGCGGTATCGCCGCTGACGCTGAGCACGTCGCCCAGCGGGTGCTTGATGCGGGTGAGGACGTTGATTTCCTCGGCGTGGGCGATGATCCGCTCCGGCGAGTGCGGAGTCACCGTCACCCGGTCCGAATACGGCATCTCGACCAGCAGGGTCTTGCACAGTTCGATCTGCGCGATCAGGTCGGCCTCGCCCATCGCATGCTTGGGCGTGGACAGCAGGGCCAGCGCCAGCAGGTTGATCGGGTTGACGTCGGCGGCGCCATTGATGCGCACCTGGATGCGCTCGGCCAGCGTGTCCACCGTGGTCGACAGCCAGGCCGGCTTCTCGTCCTCGGAGACCGCCTCCCCCTTCCACTCCGGCGCCTTCTCGGCCAGCACATCGTTCAGCGCGATCGGCTCGCCGAAGTTCACCACCACCTGGCCATAGTTCTGCTTGAGCACCTTGGGGATGCCCCACAGCAGCGACCAGATCGATTCCTTTTCCTTCGGCCGGCCGGACAGTTCGTCCAGGTAGCTGCCGCCTTCCATCAGTTTCTCGTAGCCGATGTAGATGGGCTGGAACAGCACCGGCTTGCGCGGCTGGCGCAGGAACGCGCGCAGCGTCATCGAGATCATGCCGCCCTTGGGCTGCAGCAGGCGCCCGGTACGCGAGCGGCCGCCTTCGACGAAGTACTCCAGCGAGTAGCCACCGGCCACCAGCTGCGCGACGTATTCGCTGAGCACCGCCGAGTACAGCGCGTTGCCACGGATCGAGCGGCGGATGAAGAACGCGCCCCCCTTGCGCAGCAGGGTGCCGACCACGGGCAGGTTCAGGTTGATGCCGGCCACGATGTGCGGCGGCACGATGCCACGGTCGTACAGCAGGTAGGACAGCAGCAGGTAGTCCATGTGGCTGCGGTGGCTGGGCACGTACACCACTTCGTGGCCCGGCGCGGCCGCCTTGAACTTGTCCAGGTGATGCACCAGCACGCCCGCATAGATGCGGTTCCACACGTGGCTGAGCATGAAGCTGGCCGAGCGCACCACCGGGCTGGAATAGTCCGCGGCGATTTCCCAGGCGTAGGCGTGCGCCTTCTTCCAGGCATCGGCCGGCTTCGAATTGTCGCGCTTGGCCTGCGCGGCGATCGCCTCGCGCACCGGTTCGGCCGCCAGCACCTGGTCGACCAGCAGGCGCCGCGTCGACAGGTCGGGGCCGATCACCGATTCACGGATGCGGCGGAAATGGGTGCGCAGCACGCGCTGCAGCTTGCGCACCGTGCGCTCCGGCTCCAGGCCTTCGTCCACGGTGCTGCGCAGCGAGATCGGCGGGGCGAAGCGGACGATGGTGCTGCGGCCGTTGAGCAGCACCGCCAGCAGGCGGCGGAAGCGGCCGACCAGTGCCCAGTTTTCCGAGAACAGCACGGCGAACCAGCCGCTCTGCTTGTCCGGCGCGCGGCCGACGAAGATCGACACCGGCACCAGGTGCACGTCCAGGTCATCGCGCACGCGATGTGCCTGCAGCACCTTGGCCAGCGAATCGGAGTGGGTCTTGGCGCCACGCTGCTCGGGGATCAGCGAATTGCTGGAGCTGCGTCGCGACAGCGCCAGGTAGGCGCGCTTGCGGCCGGTCGGGTCACCGGCCAGCGGCACCAGCGGCGACGGCAGCCCGGCCTGGCGGCAGGCCTTGTCCAGGATCAGCGCATTCGACAGGCCGTAGTCTTCCAGCACATACATGACCGGGCGGCCATCGTTGTACTGGCCGGGGTCTTCCGGTTCGATCTTCAGCGACAGCCACGGCTCGACCAGGCGACCGAGCAGGCGCGCCCACAGCGGGCGGCGGCCGGCCGAACGCGCGTGCGCGGGCGGCGGTACCGGGTTCGGGCCGGTACCGGTCGAGGGGGACGCCGGCACCGTATCGGCGGGCGTCGACGGGGATTCTTCGCCGGGGAACGGCAGCGGGTTCTGTTTCGACATCGGCGCCATTATGGCTTAGGCGGTGGCGTTGCCGCTTCCCCGCCCTCGGCGGGTACTTCGGCCGGGGCCGGCGCCGCGTCGGCACGGGCCGCGTCGGCCTTGCGCAACAGCGCGTCGGTGTCGGCCAGGGTGCGGGTCAGGTACCAGTGGCCCTCGCGCCGGCTCAGCGGCAGCTGCAGGCTCATCTCGCGGCCCGCCAGGTCGTAGTGCAGGCGCACCAGCGCGTTGTCACCTTCCACCGACAGCAGTTCGCCTCGCACACTGCGCAGGGCTTCATCCACGCCCAGCCCGTAGCTGCCCAGCACGGCCTTGAGGGTATGGATGAACGGTGCCAGCTGCTGCAGGCTGCCTTCCATGCCCGCGGCCTGCAGGCCGGCCTCGTCATCGAAGCCGACCTTGCCGGCGGCGCCGACCAGCGCGGCGATGGTGCTGCGCGCACGGGCGCGGTCGCTGATCGGTGCGCCCTGTGCCCAGACCGCCAGGGTCTCGACCAGGGCGATGTAGTGCGCCTGCTGACCGGGAGTGTAGCCCTTCTGGTGGCGCAGGTACTGCACGCCGAAGTTGCCCATCGACTGTGCGGCCTGCCGCACCGCACCGGCCTGGCCGGCCAGCTGGCGGTCGAAGCTGCGCTGCAGTTCGGTGCTGGCATTGGGCTTGCGCAGGGCGGCCAGCATCGGCAGCAGCTGGTCACCCAACGGCAGCTCGGTCAGCGGCCACTGGCTGTGGCCCTCGGTCCAGGCCTGCTGCAGGCGCTGGTACTGGCTGGGCGGCACCGACAGCCTGGCGTAACCGACCAGATCGTCTTCGGCCAGCCGCAACGCCATCGCCTGCACCGCAGCCACCGGCTCGGCCGCCGGCTTGACCGGGGCGTTGCCAGACTCGCGGCACGCCGCCACGGCCAGCAGCAGCATGGCCGCCAGCCCCCATCCACGCGCAGACCTTCCTCGCACCGCCACGCTCATGCATTCGGACTCCCCGGACCGGTCCGCATCTTGCGGCCTGCGACGTGACAGCGGCAAGCCGGGCCGTCACCGTTTCCGCCAACGGCGATACAAGTGATTGAAAACCATAAAAAAAGAGCCGGGATCACGGGGATCACAGGCTCTTCAAGCCGGCACGGGGCCGGAGGACAGTGTTGTGGCACATGTCCGGTCCAGGGACCGGATGGCGGCGATCCTACGCTGCCCTGCAAGTTAAGGCAACACTTCACGTAATACGATATATCTATTTGATTTTATTGAATCAATCACGCTGCCAGACAGCCTCAATGAAATCTACGGCGTGTTTTTCGGCGATTCGGGCATAAACGCCGGGATAGCCGGCCAGCGCGCAGCCCTCGCCCCAGCTGACCACGCCGAACTGGGTCCAGCCCTCGCGCAGTCGCAGCAGCAGCGGACCGCCGGAATCGCCCTGGCAGCTGTCGATGCCCTCGCGGCCGGCACAGATCACCTTGCCGCTCGACAGCTCACCGCCGTAGGCCTGCTGGCATTCGTTGAACGGTACGAACGGCACCTGCACCGTCTGCAGCTGGGTGGGATAGACCCGGCCATCGCCGATGTCGGTGTCGCCCCAGCCGATCACGGTGAACTCGCGGCCCGGCTTGAGATAGCTCGCATCGGGCCGCAGCCGCAGGGCGACCGGCTGCGCTTCGGCCAGCGGCGCGCTGAGCTGGATCAGGGCGACGTCGTGCTCCATCGAATTGCCGCTGTTGAAGGCGGGATGGACGTGGATCGCCTTGACGTTGGAGCTGCGCGACGCGGTCTCTGTGGAGAGCGTGGTCTGTCCTCCCAGTACCGCCAGGCCGGTCGGTTGTTCGCCCTGCAGGCAGTGGGCGGCGGTGAGTACCCACGAAGGAGAAATGAGCGTTCCGCCGCAGAAATGGCGGTCATGGTCCGAGTCGCCGTCGAGGACGCCCTGGATGCTGACCATGAACGGGTACTCGCCCGGTTGGGCGGCTTCGCCGCCGATGATGCGCGGTACCTCACGCGCCTGCGGTGCGGCGATGACGGGTGCGGCGGACGCGGCCAACAGCAGGCCGATGAACAAAGAGGTGCTGCGATACATGATCCCTGTACTCCTCTATCGATGGTTGGAACCGGCGCGGCCGCGGTCCGTGCCGGTGCATCGATTGGGAAGCAGTGATGGCGTCCACAGGGCGAACGCGCGCACAGTTTCCACGCCTTGCGCTGTCTGCGTCAGTGGTGGCCGCACAAATGCGAACGCCATCGCGCACGGGTCGCGATGGCGTTCATGGTGCCGGCGTGACCGGCGTTCTCCGCTGGCTCAGCGCGCAGCCAGAGCCGACGCGATTTCCTGCTGGATCGCCCGCGCCGCGGCCTGCGGATCCGCTGCCAGGCGGATCGGACGGCCGACCACGATCGCATCGGCGCCATCGGCAAAGGCCTGGGCCACGCCCACGGTACGCTTCTGGTCATCGCCGACCGGGCCGCCGGGTCGGATGCCCGGGCAGACAATCGAGAACCCGGCACCGGTGGCGGCACGGATCGGCGCAGCTTCCTGGCCCGAGGCGATCACGCCATCGATGCCCGCCGCCTGCGCCGCCAGCGCGCGCTCGACCACCACGTCCACCGGCTCGCGGTCGATGCCCATCTGCGCCAGGTCCGGGCGGCCCATCGAAGTCAGCACGGTCACCGCCAGCAGGCGCATGTCGCTGCTGTTGGCGGCCGCGCAGGCCTCCATCATTGCCGGATGCCAGCCATGGATGGTCGCGTAGCTGACCGGCCACTGCGACAACCGCTTGATCACCGCCGCAGCGGTGGCCGGGATGTCGAAAAACTTCAGGTCGACAAACACCCGCTTGTCGCGCCGGGCCAGTTCGTCGAGCACCTGGAAGTACTCGCCGGAGGCCAGCAGCTCCATGCCGATCTTGTAGAACGCCACGCTGTCGCCGAGGCGATCCACCCACTCCAGTGCCTGCACGCGGTCGGGCACGTCCAGCGCGAAGATCAGGCGCTCGTCATCGCGCAGCGGCAGCGGCGCGCGGCTCACGGTGCGTAGTCCAGCGCGGCGCGCTTGGCGTCGTGGCGGGCCTGGCGCGACTGGCTGTAGTCATTGTTGAACTGCGCCGGCTCGAAGCCGCCGTAGGTCGGGTTCGGCAGCATCCACCAACGCTCGCCGAACCAGTCGTGGTACTGCTGCAGCAGCGCGTCACGGCCGTCGTTGGTGTTGGCGGTCACTTCCACGAAGTCACCCAGCTGGTCGCCGAACTGCATCAGCACGCGGTACTGCTGCCCGGCCAGGCGGCGGCGGCAGTTCTTCTCGCTGCCGTTCTGCTCGCAGCCCGGCACCACGGTGCCCAGGCCGAGGAACACGCTGTCGTCGGCCACCGGCAGGCCCTGCTCGCGCAGGTTGGCCAGGGTCGCGTCCTTCAGGTGCACGGCGCGGTTGGAGATGTACAGCAGGGTCACGCCCTTGGCGTTGGCGGCCTTGGCGAAATCGACCACGCCGGGAATGGCCTTGGCCTTCTTCTCGGCCACCCACTGGTCCCAGGTCAGCTCGTCGTACTCCTTGCCGTCGCGCACCAGGCGCGCCTGGTAGGGCGAGTTGTCCAGCACGGTCTCATCCACGTCCAGTACCACGGCCGGCTTCAGGCCCTTGGCCTCGTTGCCGCGCTCCTCCGGCACCAGTGCGTCCCAGTGGGCTTCCTTCAGCGCTGCGTCCAGGTGGTCGGCGGCGGCACGGTAGGTCTGCTCGGTGATCGCTTTGTATTCCTGCGCGCGCTGCATCCACAGCACGGCATTGAGATTGTCGTTGGCGGTGGCATCAAGCGCACCCTCCGCCTTGGCAGCGGCGGCCGGGGACTCCGGGGCAGCGGCTTCGGCGGCAGGCGCATCCACGCGCTTGCAGGCAGACAGGCCCAGCGCCGCGGTGGCGAGCAGGGTCAGGGACAGGGAAACGGGACGACGCATGGGTTCACCGGCAATCAGATATACCGGCGCATTTTACCGGCAAAGCCGCCGCCGGGACGGCTATGCTTGGCGGTTGACCCGTTGCCCTTCCGGAGGCGCCATGACCGATTCCGCCCAGACCCCCGACGTTCCCCTGCTCGACGCCGTGCAGGCCCGCCTGCTGGGCTGCCTGGTGGAAAAGGAGGCGACCACCCCGGACACCTACCCGCTGACGGTCAATGCCGCGCAGTCGGCCGCCAACCAGAAGACCGCCCGCGAGCCGGTGATGAACGTCGATGCCGGCAGCGTGCAGCACGCCCTGCGCCAGCTGGAGACACTGGGCCTGGCCCGCCAGCACTTCTCCTCACGGGCCGACCGCTACGAGCACCGCCTGCAGGCCGCGCTGGACCTGACCCGGCAGCAGACCGTGCTGCTGGCGCTGCTGCTGCTGCGCGGGCCGCAGACCCTGGGCGAGCTGATCTCGCGCGGCGAGCGCCTGCACCGCTTCGCCGACACCGACGAAGCCCGACACGCCATCGAGCGCCTGCAGCAGCGCGCACTGCTGGTGGTGCTGCCGCGCGCCAGCGGCCAGCGCGAAGACCGCTACATGCACCTGCTGTGTGGCGAAGTGGACGGCGCAGCGCTGGCGGCCAAGTACGCCAGCAGCGGCGGTGGCGGCGAGGCCACCGACCCGGGCCTGGCCGAGCGCGTGGCCCAGCTGGAAGCGGCCGTGGCCGAACTGCAGGCGCAGCTGGCCGAACTGCGCGGCACTTGAGGGGGTGGGTGCCGACCCTT
>NZ_JASJSU010000108.1:0-3685 GCF_030237045.1 Stenotrophomonas maltophilia group sp. Smal17 | reverse complement strand
CCCCCCCCCCCCCGCCCCCCCCCCCCCCCCACGGCGCGGGGTCAGACCTGCGCCGCGCCCTGCGTGGCATACAGCTGGCTCGGGCTGTCCACGCCCGGCAGCTGGATCACCCCGCGTTGCTGCATGCCCAGGCCCAGCAGGATCTTCCCGGACGCAACGTTGTCCAGATCGGTGATGCCATACAGATCGTGCAGGCCCAGTTCGCCACGCGCGTAGGCGAACACCGCCCGCGCCGCCTCACCGGCATAGCCCCGCCCGGCGAATTCCGAAAGCACCGCATAGCCGATATCCGGCCCCGGCAGGCCATCGCGCCGCACCAGCCCGGCATTGCCCAGCCATGCACCGTCGGACAGGCGCTCGATCGCGTACATGCCGAAGCCGTTCAACGCATAGCTGTGCAGCACCCGCAGCGCGATGTACTCGCGCGCCTGTTCCTCGCTGTGCACGTTGCGGTCGCCGATGAAGCGCACGAAGCCCGGATCATTCAACAGCGCCAGCATCGGCGCCGCATCGCGGTCGGGCTCGATCGCACGCAGACGCAGGCGTTCACTTTCGATGGGATGCACGCGCAGACCTCCAGCCGAAACCCCGATTCTGCCTCATCACCCAGCTGTTGCCGTGGCCTTTGATCTTCTTTTTTCTTTTCCGTGGCTGGCGCGCACGGAACCTGTCCAGGGCAGGGTAGATGGGTTGCGCAGGGGCGTGAGCCGCATGGATGCGGCGACCGAGCTTACAGGGACGTACTTGCAGCGTCCCCTGCGCAGCCCATCTACCCGGCCAACCACAGATGTAATGCGAACGGCGCCAACCACGAGGGGCTGCGCCGTTCGCCGATCAATCGAACAACGCCTCGATCGCCGCCAACCCCGCACTCGCCCGCTCCTTCTTGCGCGCCGCATCGGCCACCGGATCAGCACCATCGCGCTGGATCTCCTCGGCCGGAATCTCCTCGAAGAACCGGCTCGGCTTCAGCCGCACGTGCTCACCGAACTTGCGGGTCAGCTTGCTGTAGCTCATCCACAGCTGGATCTTGGCGCGGGTGATGCCCACGTACAGCAGGCGCCGTTCTTCCTGCAGATTGCCCTCGTCCAGGCTGACCTGGTGCGGCAGCACGCCATCCTCGCAGCCAACGATGAAGACATACGGGAATTCCAGCCCCTTGGAGGCATGCATGGTCATCATCCGCACCTGGTTGCCGCCCTCGTCCTTGTCGCTGCGCGACAGCAGCGCCAGCTGACCGGCCAGGTCGGCGGCGGTGGCACCGCGCGGGCCGCCCTCGAACCACTGCGCCAGTTCCTCGATGTTGTTGGCGCGGCGCTGGTAGCTGGCCTCTTCCTTGGCCTGCTGGCGCAGCTCGCTGAGCAGGCCGGACTCCTTGGCGACCTTGCGGATCATGTCACCGGAGGTGACCTGCCGGGTCTGCGCACGCAGGTCGCGCAGGATGTCGGTGAAGCGCGCCAGGCTGTTGGCCGCACGCGGCGGCAGCTGCTGCAGGGCACCGATCGCCTCGGCGGCCTGCGCCATCGGCATGTCCTTTTCCTGTGCCAGTTCGGCCAGCTTGGCCAGCGTGCCGGCGCCGACGTCGCGCTTGGGCGACTGCACCGCGCGCATGAACGCGGTGTCGTCGTCCGGGTTCACCAGCAGGCGCAGCCAGGCCAGCGTGTCCTTCACTTCCTGGCGCTCCAGGAACATGGTGCCGCCGGTCAGGTGGTACGGGATGCGCAGCAGCTGCATCGCCTTTTCCAGCGGCCGCGACTGGAAGTTGCCGCGGAACAGGATGCAGAAATCACTCCACGGCACATTGCGCGACTGCGCCACGAAGGCGATCTCGGCCGCGACCTTTTCGGCTTCGTGCTCGCTGTTGCGGCATTCCCACACGCGGATGCGCTCGCCGTCGGCCTGGTCGCTCCACAGCTTCTTCAGGTGCTCGTGCGGGTTGTTGGCGATCAGCGCATTGGCCGCGCGCAGCACGCGGTTGGAGCAACGGTAGTTCTGCTCCAGCTTGATGATCTCCAGCGCGGGGTAATCGCGCCCCATCTGCTGCAGGTTTTCCGGGTTGGCGCCGCGCCAGGCATAGATCGACTGGTCATCGTCACCCACGCAGGTGAAGTTGCCCTTGTCGCCGGCCAGCTGCTTGAGCAGCCGGTACTGCGCGTCGTTGGTGTCCTGGCATTCGTCCACCAGCAGGTAGCCGATGCGCTCGCGCCAGGCCACGGCGATGTCCGGGTTTTCTTCCAGCACCTGCACCGGCAGGCGGATCAGGTCGTCGAAGTCGACCGCGTTGAACGCGGTCAGGCGCAGCTGGTAGCGCTCGTAGACGCTGGCTGCTTCCTTCTCGCGGTTGCTGCGTGCGGCGGCCATCGCCTGCTCGGGCGACAGGCCGGCATTCTTCGCGCGCGACACCAGGTTCTTCATGTCCTCGATGTCGTCGGGCTTGGCCCCGTACATCAGATCCTTGATCTGTGCCGCCGCATCGTCGGCATCGAAGATCGAGAAGCCGCGCTTCAGGCCCACCGCAGCGTGCTCGATCTGCAGGAACTTCAGGCCCAGCGCATGGAAGGTGCAGATCGTCACCTCGTCGGCGTCCTGCTCGCGCAGGCGCTTGGCCACGCGCTCGCGCATTTCCTTGGCCGACTTGTTGGTGAAGGTGATCGCCGCGATGCGGCGCGCCGGATAGCGGCCACAGCCGATCAGGTGGGCGATCTTTTCCACGATCACGCGGGTCTTGCCGCTGCCGGCACCGGCGAGCACCAGCAACGGACCTTCGATGTGCAGGACGGCGGCGGCTTGGGGGGGATTGAGACCGTGCATGGGGACAGGATTGTAGCGGGGCCGGGTGACGACCACAGCCGGCCGCCGGTGGGGTTGCTGAACGGCTTCGGCGGACTGGGGCTGCGGCGTACAATCCGTCGATGGCCAAGCTCTACTTCTACTATTCGGCGATGAACGCCGGCAAGACCACCACCCTGCTGCAGAGCGCGCACAACTACCGCGAGCGCGGCATGCGGGTGGCGATCCTGACCCCGCGCCTGGACGATCGTGCCGGCGCCGGCGTGGTCGCTTCGCGCATCGGCCTGCGCGCCGATGGCATGGCCTTCGACCGCGATACCGACCTGCAGCGCTGGGTCGAGCAGGATCTGGCGGCGAACGGGCCGATGGGCTGCGTGCTGGTGGATGAGGCGCAGTTCCTGACCCGCGCCCAGGTCTGGCAGCTCAGCGAGGTGGTCGACCAGCTGCGCATTCCGGTGCTCTGCTACGGCCTGCGCACCGATTTCCGCGGCGAGCTGTTCGAAGGCAGCCAGTACCTGCTGGCCTGGGCCGACGAGATGCAGGAGATCAAGACCATCTGCCACAGCGGCAAGAAGGCCACTATGACCGTGCGCGTGGACGAGCATGGCCACGCGGTACAGGATGGCCCGCAGGTGGAGATCGGCGGCAATGACCGCTACGTGTCGGTCAGCCGCGCCGAATTCAAGAAGATCACCCGCGGTGAAGGACGGATCGACCCGGCGCAAGCGCCGCTGCCGTTGTAAGGGGTGTTCGGCAGGGCTGCGCCCTGCACCTGCGGTAGTGCCGGCCGCTGGCCGGCAACAGCAACAGCAACAGCGAAAGCTGGCATTCCGTGGGATGGCGGGGCGGTGTGGGCTTGCAGGACACGCCGTAAACCCGTCCCTGGGGGCTCGAT
>NZ_JASJSU010000107.1:0-14598 GCF_030237045.1 Stenotrophomonas maltophilia group sp. Smal17 | reverse complement strand
CCCCCCCCCCCCCCCCCCCCCCCCCACCCCGCCATCCCAAGGACTGCCCGCTTTTGACGTTGATGTTGATGTGGATTCTGCGGGTGCAGGGCGCAGCCCTGCCGATAACCCTCCCTCCTGCGACGGTTCGTCGCACGGGCATCCCTGGACCCGGCTCTACACTAGCGGGGTGACCCGCCTGTCCCGCCCGCAGCGCCTCCTGCTCCAGCTCGCCGTCCTGGCGACGCTGCTGATGGTGCTTGCGCCACTGGTCAGCCGCGCGCTGCAGGCACAGCCGATGGATCATGCGGCAAGGGTGGGCATGGACCACGCCGCCATGGGCCATGACATGCACGACATGGCTATGGCCGGGCACGATCAGCACGGCACCGCGCCGGCATCGCCCAACCGTCCGGCCGACCCGCACGCCATGCATGGCGAAGCCTGCGAATACTGCGTGCTGGCCATGCGCCTGCTGCCGTGGCTGGCGGTGCTGGTGCTGCTGTTGCCGCTGCTGTGGCGGCCGCGGCTGGTGTTCCCGTGGTCGCAACGCGTGTTGCCCGCCGCGCGCTGGCCGGCACATGCCGCACGCGGGCCGCCGCGCGCTTCCATCGTCCGCTGATGTCCCTATCGAATCTGCCGCACGACACCTGACCGGGTGCCGTGCGCGCGTGCGTACCCTGGAGCTGTTCCGATGAAAATGACTTCCCGCCCCGCGGGCGCCTGTGCGCGCCTGCCGGTTGCCCTTGGCCTGGCCGTGGCCGCGTCACTGGCCCACGCTGCGCCCGCCGACGAGGCGCGCACCCTCGACACGATGGTGGTGACCGCCGCCGCACCGTCTTCACCGCTGCACTGGGTGACCGATCCGCGCCTGCCGCGGCAGCCGGTACCGGCCAGCGACGGTGCCGATTACCTCAAGACCGTTCCCGGCTTCTCGGCCATCCGCAACGGTGGCACCAACGGCGACCCGGTGCTGCGCGGCATGTTCGGTTCGCGCCTGAACATCCTCAGCAACGACGGCAACCTGATCGGTGCCTGCCCGTCACGCATGGATAATCCGCTGTCCTACATCGCGCCGGAGAGCTTCGACCGGCTGACCATCATCAAGGGGCCGCAGAGCGTGCGCTGGGGCGCGGGGGCCTCGGCCGGCACCGTGCGCTTCGAACGCGATACGCCGCGCTTCGAGGAACCGGGCCTGCGCGCCGACGCCAGTGCGCTGGTCGGTTCGCGCAACCGCAACGACCAGGTGCTGGACCTGACCCTGGGCAACCCGACCGGTTACGTGCGCGCCAGTGGCAACCGTTCCGAGGCCGACGACTACAAGGATGGCAACGGTGATGTGGTGCCGTCGAAGTGGCGCAAGTGGAACGGCGACGTGGCCATCGGCTGGACGCCGGATGCCGACACGCTGCTGGAAATCTCCGCTGGTGCCGGTGATGCGATCGCGCGCTACGCCGGGCGTGGCATGGATGGCGCTGCCTTCGAACGCACCAGCTACGCCGCGCGCTTCGAGAAACGCAACCTGCCCGGCGCGTGGGACACGGTGCAGGCCAACGTGTACTACAACGAGGCCGACCACGTGATGGACAACTACACGCTGCGTACGCCGAATCCGCACAGCATGATGCCGATGCCGATGGCCTCCAATGTGGACCGCCGTACCCAGGGCGGCCGGGTCAGTTCCGAATGGCGCTGGCAGGACGTGCAGCTGGTGGCCGGTGTGGATGGTGAGGACAGCCGCCATCGCGGTCGCATGGGCATGGGCCGCGACACCTATCGCCAGGCCGCCTGGGAGACCGATGCCAACTTCCGTCGCTATGGCGCATTTACCGAGATGACCCTGGGCGCTGGCACCGACCAGCGCTGGATCACTGGCCTGCGCATCGATCGCGCCAGCGTGCGCGACGAGCGGCAGTCGATTCGCGGGATGATGGGCAACATGCCCAATCCGACCGCGGGCCAGCGCCGCAAGGAATGGCTGGGCAGCGGTTTCCTGCGCTACGAACAGGACCTGGCCGATGGCCTGACCTGGTATGCCGGCCTCGGTCGCAGTGAGCGCATGCCCGACTACTGGGAGCTGTTCTCGCCCGACCATGGCCCGGCTGGCGCGCCGAACGCGTTTGCCGGCATCCAGCCCGAGCGCACCACCCAGCTTGACGTGGGTCTGCAGTACAAGGGGCCGCGCGTGCAGGCCTGGGTCTCTGCGTATGCCGGGCAGATCCAGGACTACATCCTGTTCACCTACCACGGCAGCGGCATGATGGGCATGAGCCAGGCCAGCAACGTCGACGCGCGCATTGCCGGCGCCGAGGCGGGGTTGGAAGTGAGCGTGGCCGAACAGTGGAAACTGGGTGGCACGCTGGCCTACGCCTGGGGCGAGAACCGCGACCAGCAGCGTCCGCTGCCACAGATGCCGCCACTGGAAGCGCGCCTGAGCGCGAACTGGGAAGGCCAGCGTTGGAGTGCCGGTGCGCTGCTGCGCGCGGTGACCCACCAGCACCGTGTCGCAGATGGCCAGGGCAACGTCGTCGCCCAGGACCTCGGACCAAGCGCCGGCTTCGCAACCTTCGCGCTCAATGCCGCCTACCGTTTCAGTTCGCAGCTGCAGCTCAGCGCGGGCGTCGACAATCTGTTCGACCGGGCCTACAGCGAGCACCTGAACCTGGCCGGCAGCGCCGACTTCGGCTTCCCGGCCGACCCGGTGCGCATCAACGAGCCGGGGCGCAGCGTGTGGATGAAGGTGAATTACCGGTATTGATCCGTTCGTGTCACCGGTAGCGCCGGGCAATCCCCGGCGCTGCAGGCGCGGCTGGATACACCCCGACACACGCCGACACTGCCCACGGCAGCCTTGCACGGAACGGGTTCAAGGCGCTATCGCGGCCCTGGTTCCACGCCGGTAAACGCTTGGCACATACCGCTTTTGCAGGCGCTTGCCTACACTCGGCGGCCGTGGATCAATCAGGACCGTTCATGTTGGCTCGTATCGCTTCGACCCTGGCCCTTGGCCTCAGCCTGGCCGTGCTGGCCGGGTGCGCAGGCAAGCAGGAGGCCGCCGCGCGTCGGCAGGGCGAAGCGGTGCCGGTGACCGCGCAGGTGGTGCAGCCCACGCAGTGGAACGACACCCTGCAGGCACTGGGCACGGCCAAGGCGCGCGAGTCGATCAGCGTCACCGCCAAGGTCAGCGAGATTGTCGAGAAGGTGCACTTCGAAAGCGGCCAGCACATCGCCGCCGGTGCGCCGATCGTGACCCTGCGCGGGCAGGCCCAGGAAGCGGCGCTGGTGCAGGCGCAGGCCACCTTCCATGAGGCCGACCAGCTGTACAAGCGCCAGCGCGAACTGGCCACCCAGCGCCTGGTGTCCAGCGCTACGCTGGATACGCAGAAGTCGATCCGCGATGCAGCCGAAGCGCGCGTGGCGCAGATGCAGTCGGACATCGGTGACCGTCGCGTGCGCGCGCCGTTCGCCGGCGTACTCGGCATCCGCCAGGTCAGCCCGGGCACGCTGCTGACGCCGACCACGGTGATCGCCACGCTCGATGACATCGAACACATGCACATCGATTTCCAGGTGCCGGAAGTGGAACTGGCCGCACTGGGCGTGGGTGACAAGGTCAGCGCCACCAGCGTGGCCTGGCCGGGCCGTACCTTCGAGGGCGTGGTCAGCACCATCGATGCGCGCATCGACCCGGCCACCCGCGCGGTGACCGTGCGCGCTGATTTCGCCAACGGCGACCACGCGCTGCGCCCGGGCATGCTGCTGGACGTGCGCCTGTTCCACCCCGAACGCGCGGCGCTGGTGGTGCCGGAAATCGCCGTGGTGCAGGTCGGCCGCGATACCTTCGTCTACCGCATCAAGCCCGACGACAGCGTCGAACGGGTGGACGTGGTCACCGGCGCGCGCCGTGCCGGCGTGGTCGAGATCAAGCAGGGCCTGGAGGCCGGGCAGCGCATCGTGGTGGATGGCACCGGCAAGCTGCGCCCGGGCCTGAAGGTCGCCGCCAAGGACGCCGCACCGGCCAGTGGTGCCAAGCCGGCTGACGCGCCGGCGCCGGTCGCCGCCGAGGGCCACGGCGGATGAAGCTGTCCGACATCTCCATCCAGCGGCCGGTGTTCGCCGTGGTGATGAGCCTGTTGCTGCTGGTGCTGGGCGTGATGTCCTTCACCCGCCTGACCCTGCGCGAACTGCCGGCGATCGATCCGCCGATCGTCTCGGTGTCGGTGGACTACACCGGCGCATCGGCGGCAGTCATCGAAAGCCGCATCACCCAGGTGCTGGAAGATGCGCTGGCCGGCATCGAAGGCATCGACACGATCAACGCGCGCAGCACCAACGGCCGCTCGCAGGTCAGCATCGAGTTCACCTCCAACCGCGATATCGAAGCGGCGGCCAACGACGTGCGCGATGCCGTCAGCCGCGTCGCCGACCGCATGCCGGAGGAAGCGCGCCCGCCGGAAATCGCCAAGGTCGAGAGCGATGCCGACCCGATCATCTGGTTCAACATGGTCTCCTCGACCATGGACACGCTGGAACTGAGCGACTACGCCGATCGCTACGTGGTCGATCGCTTCTCCAGCCTGGACGGCGTGGCCCAGGTCCGCATCGGTGGCCGCCAGCGCTATGCAATGCGCATCTGGCTGGACCGTGACCAGCTGGCCGCGCGCGGCCTGACCACCGGCGACGTGGAAACCGCGCTGCGCAACGAGAACGTGGAACTGCCGGCCGGCCGCATCGAATCGACCGACCGTGATTTCACCCTGCGCGTGGAGCGCAACTACATCAAGCCGGAAGACTTCGCGACCATCCCGCTGGGCAAGGGCCGCGACGGCTATGTGGTGCGCATGGGCGACGTGGCGAAGATCGAGCTGGCCTCGGCCGAACGCCGCGCCTACTACCGCAGCAACGGCGAGCCGGGCATCGGCCTGGGCATCGTCAAGACCTCCACCGCCAACTCGCTGGACGTGGCCCACGTGGCGCGCGCGGAAGCCGAGCGGGTTGCGTTGACGCTGCCCAAGGGCACGCAGATCTTCGTCGCCTTCGACAACACCACCTTCATCGAAGCCGCAGTGGACCGCGTCTACGCCACGCTGGTCGAGGCGATGATCCTGGTGCTGGCGGTGATCTGGCTGTTCCTCGGCAGCTTCCGCGCCGCACTGATTCCTGCAGTGACGGTGCCGGTCTGCCTGGTGGCCGCGTTCATCGCGTTGTATGCGTTCGATTTCTCGATCAACCTGCTGACCCTGCTTGCCCTGGTGTTGTGCATCGGCCTGGTGGTGGACGATGCGATCGTGGTGGTGGAGAACGTGCAGCGCCGCATCGACCTGGGCGAGCCACCGCTGGTCGCCTCCAAGCGCGGTACCGCGCAGGTCGCCTTCGCGGTGATCGCCACCACCGCCGTGCTGGTGGCGGTGTTCCTGCCGGTGGGCTTCCTGGAAGGCAACACCGGGCGCCTGTTCCGTGAACTGGCGGTGGCGCTGGCGGCGGCGGTGGCGTTGTCCGCCTTCGTCGCGCTGACGCTGACGCCGATGATGGCCTCCAAGCTGCTCAAGCCGCACACCGGGCAGGCGCCGCGCGGCCTGCATGGCTTCGTCAACCGCAACCTGGAGCGCCTGGCCGGCGCCTATGGCCGCGTGCTGGACCACCACGTCGACCGCACCTGGATCTACCTGCTGGTGATGGTGGCCGCGCTGGCCGCCAGCTGGGGCCTGCTCAAGCTGCTGCCTTCGGAGCTGGCCCCGGCCGAAGACCGTGGTTCGTTCCAGATCATGATCGATGGCCCGGAAGGCGCCGGCTACGACTACACCGTGCAGCAGGTGCAGCAGGTGGAAGCGATGCTGGCCCCGCACGTGGGCGCGGACAAGCCGATCGTGCGCGCCAACCCGCGCGTGCCCGGTGGCTGGGGCGCCAGCGAGGAAATGCACACCGGCCGTGTCAGCATCTTCCTGCAGCCGTGGCGGCAGCGCAGTGAAGGCACGCCAGAGGTGGCCAACGAGCTGCAGAAGGAACTGGACACCATCCGCGGCGTGCGCGTGCGCACGCAGGTGGGCGGGGGCCTGGTGCGCAGTGGCGGGCAGCCGTTCCAGATCGTGCTGGGCGGGCCGGAATACGCCGAAATCGCCCAGTGGCGCGATCGCATCCTGCTGCGCATGGCCGACAATCCCGGCCTGGTCGGCCCGGACTCGGACTACAAGGAAACCCGGCCGCAGATGCGGGTGAACATCGACCGCCAGCGTGCGGCCGACCTCGGCGTGCCGGTCACCGCGATAGGTTCGGCGCTGGAAACCATGATGGGCTCGCGCCGCGTCACCACCTTCGTCGACAACGGCGAGGAGTATGACGTGCTGGTGCAGGCCGGCCGCGATGGACGCACCAGCCCGGCCGACCTGGCCGCGATCCGCGTGCGCGCCACCTCCGGCGAGCTGGTGCCGCTGTCCAACCTGGTCACGCTGAGTGAAGTGGCCGAGGCCGGCACCCTGAACCGCTTCAACCGCCTGCGCTCGATCACCATCACCGCCGGCCTGGCGCCCGGTTATCCGCTGGGCGAGGCCATCGCCTGGGCGCAGAACGTGGCCCGCGAGGAACTGCCGCAGTACGCACAGGTGAACTGGAAGGGCGAGTCGCGCGAGTACCAGAGCGCCGGTGGCGCGGTGCTGCTGACCTTCGCCATGGCGCTGCTGGTGGTGTACCTGGTGCTGGCCGCGCAGTTCGAGAGTTTCATCCACCCGCTGACGATCATGCTGACCGTGCCGCTGGGCGTGCTCGGTGCGCTGGTCGGGTTGTGGGTGAGTGGGGGTACGGTGAACCTGTTCAGCCAGATCGGCATCGTCATGCTGGTCGGCCTGGCCGCGAAGAACGGCATCCTCATCGTCGAGTTCGCCAACCAGCTGCGTGACGATGGGCGCACGGTACGCGAGGCGATCATCGAATCGGCGATGGTGCGCCTGCGCCCGATCCTGATGACCTCGATCGCCACCGTGGTCGGCGCGGTCCCGCTGGTGGTGGCTGGTGGCCCGGGTTCGGCCAGCCGTGGCACGATCGGCATCGTGATCATCTTCGGCGTGACCCTCTCGACGTTCCTGTCGCTGTTCGTGGTGCCGGCGTTCTACGCGCGATTGGCGCCCTATACGCGTTCGCCGGAAGCGGTGAAGCGCGAGCTGGAAAAGCAGGAAGCCGCGTCGCCGTCGGTGGGCGGCCATGCCTGACCCGGCGCAGCGCCTGTACGGCGACGGCTTCGTGTTGAGGCCGTGGTGCAGCGACGACCTGGAGTCGCTGCTGCACCACGCCAATGACGCCGAGGTCTCGCGTGGCCTGCGTGATCGCTTCCCGTTCCCGTACACCCGCGAGGATGGCGAGGCGTTCCTCGCCGGCCGGGTACTGGCGCCCGGAACGCTCAACCTGGCCATCGAGATCGACGGCCACGCCTGCGGCAGCATCGGTGCCCAGCAGGGCAGCGCCGAGCGCGCGCACATGGCCGAGCTGGGCTACTGGCTGGGCCAGGCCTACTGGGGCCAGGGGCTGATGACCCGCGTGGTCGGCCTGTTCGCCCCTTGGGTGATGGACGAACTGCGCCTGTTCAGGCTGCAGGCCACGGTGGTCGACTTCAACCTGGGCTCCTCCCGGGTGCTGGAGAAGAACGGCTTCCAGGAAGAGGGCGTGGAGCGCTGTGCGGTCTACAAGCGTGGCGTCCTGCACGACCTGCGCCGCTTTGCCCGGGTACGCATGCAGCTGCCCTGAGCGGCGAATTCCTTCTGGCGCTACCGCAGCGGCCTTCGATCAGGGAGAATCGACCGGTCCCCTCCAGCCGACGGGACGTCCTTACAACCCGCCGACTGGAGAGCGCGCGCGTGGAAGCTACCGTACATTTCATCAACAGCATCATCTGGAGCAAGGCACTGATCTTCATGTGCCTGGCCGCCGGCCTGTTCTTCAGCCTGCGCACCCGCTTCATGCAGATCCGTGGTTTCGTCGAGATGTGCCGCCTCACCGTGTCGGGTGAGAAGTCCGACGCCGGCGTGTCCTCGTTCCAGGCGCTGGCCATGTCGATGGCCGGCCGCATGGGCATCGGCAACATCGCCGGCGTGGCCACCGCCATCGCCTTCGGCGGCCCGGGTGCCATCTTCTGGATGTGGGTGATGGGCTTCCTCGGCGCGTCCACCTCGTACGTGGAATGCACCCTGGCGCAGATCTACAAGACCAAGGATGCCGAAGGCCGCTACCGCGGTGGCCCCGCCTACTACATCGAAAAGGCCATGGGCCTGAAGTGGTACGCGCTGGCCTTCGCCATCGCCACGATCATCGCGGCCGGCTTCCTGATGCCGGGTGTGCAGGCCAACGCCATCGCCGACAGCATCATCAACGCCTGCCGTGGCACCGCGCTGTGCGGCCCGCTGGACGGCCAGGCCTTCGGCATGGAATCGGTGCAGGCCCTGAAGCTGGGCATCGGCATCGTGGTGGCACTGCTGCTGGGCGTGGTGATCTTCGGTGGCGTCAAGCGCATCGCCAATTTCGCCGAAGTGGTGGTGCCGTTCATGGCCGCCGGCTTCATCCTGATGGCCATCGTCATCATGATCATCAACTACGATCGCGTGCCGGAGATGTTCGGCATCATCTTCAAGAGCGCCTTCGGCACCCACGCCGCGTTCGGCGCGATGATGGGCCTGGCGGTGGAGTGGGGCATCAAGCGCGGCATCTATGCCAATGAAGCCGGGCAGGGCTCGGGTCCGCACGCGGCAGCCGCTTCGGAAGTCTCGCACCCGGCCAAGCAGGGTTACGTGCAGGCCTTCGCCATCTACTTCGACACCATGATGGTGTGCACCGCCACCGCGTTCCTGATCCTGGCCAGCGGCACCTACAACGTGTACTCGCCGGCAGGCGCCAGCGCCCCGCCGATCTTCCAGGGCCTGGCCGGCATTCCGGAAGGCGCGGGCTATGCGCAGGCCGGCGTGGAAGCGGTGTTGCCGGGCTGGGGCTCGGCGTTCGTGTCGATCGCCATCTTCTTCTTCGCCTTCACCACCATCATGGCGTACTACTACATGGCCGAGACCAACCTCAGCTATGTGAACCACAACAAGAAGCGCCCGCTGACCGTGCTGGTGCTGCGCCTGGGCATCATCGGCATGGTGGTGTTCGGTGCGTTCCACAATGCGACCCTGGCCTGGGCGCTGGGTGACATCGGCGTTGGCCTGATGGCCTGGCTGAACATCATCGCCATCCTCATCATCCAGAAGCCGGCGATGCTGGCCCTGCGTGACTACGAACGACAGAAGAAGCTGGGCCTGGATCCGGTGTTCGACCCTGATGCCCTGGGCATCAAGAACGCCGATTTCTGGCGCCAGCGCAAGCAGGAGAGTGTGTAAGTGAACAACCCTTGGAACAACCGCCGCCCGTCCGCCCGTCCGCCGCGCGCAACGCCGTTGCCGCGCCCGGAGGTGCCGGCTACGGGCGGTGGTGGGCGCGGCGGCAGCGACGAGCTGCGCCTGTACGGCCTGAACGCCGTGCTGGCCGCGTTCGACGCGCGGCCGCAGGCGCTGCGCAAGCTGTACCTGCTGGAGGCGCGCATCCCGCGCCTGCAGCCGCTGCTGAAGTGGTGCGTGGCCAACCGCGTGGGCTATCGCGTGGTCGAGGACGGCGATCTGAACAAGCTCGCCGGTACCACCCATCACGAAGGCGTGGTGGCCGATGTGCTGCGCGCACCGGCACTGCCGTTGGCGCAGTGGCTGCAGCAGGTCGGTGACGGCCCGGCACTGGCGCTGTGGCTGGACGGCGTGGGCAACCCGCACAACCTCGGCGCGATCCTGCGCTCGGCAGCGCACTTCGGCGCCAAGGCGCTGCTGCTGCCCGAAGGCAGCACGCTGGCGCTGTCCGGTGCCGCCGCGCGCGTGGCGGAGGGCGGTGCCGAAGCGGTGCCGCTGGTGCAGTTGCCGGCCACCGCGCAGGCGATGGCGCAGCTGCGGGACGCTGGTTTCGGCCTGGCCGCGACCCTGGTCGAGGGCGGTGACGATGTATTCCGTGCGGCGCTTCCGGCGCGGCTGGTGTATGTGATGGGTGCCGAGGGCGAAGGCATGGACCGTGCGCTGGCCAGCCAGTGCGATCAGCAGGTTTCCATTCCCGGCAGCGGCGCGGTGGAAAGCCTGAACGTGGCCTCGGCCACGGCAGTGCTGCTGGCGCAGTGGGCGAGCCGTCGCGACGGCTGATACTGCCGCGATACCGTCCCATCGACGACCTGGACCCGGCCCCTCTGGCCGGGTTTTCTTTTGCGCGGTGCGGAAACAGGCGTGCCGCGCTGCGCGGCTGGCGGGCCAATCACTTCACCGCGTGTCGCATCAAGCGCGCTTGATCGAGGATCAGGTGTTTTTAGTAATTGTCTCATTGTCGAGCCATATCCCGCATCGCACGGTGGATCTCCATCCAACGTCGAACAGGAGTGGTTCCCATGCATCGAGTCAAACACCCCACGATGCGCGCATCCCTGCTGCTGGCCCTGTGTGCGCTCGCCGCACCGGCGGTGCACGCCGATGAGCGAAGCCTGGACGGCATCAACTTCACCGGACCGCTGATCACCCCGAATCCGGCCGGCCTGCCGCAGGGCAACTGGTACATCGAGCCCTATCTGGTGCGGGTCGACAGCCGCGACCACTATGACGACAACGGTGATCGTCGCCGCAGTGCCGAGCGCAGCGGCGCGTGGGCAACCGTGGTGCCGATCATCTATGGCTTCAGCGACCGGGTGATGGGCCAGGTCAACCTCAGTGCCTCACGTTCGGAATCCGGCAGCGCACGCAGCAGTGGTTTCCGCGCTGGCGACACCACCGCACGGTTGCAGTACCTCCTGCAGGCGCCGAACGCCGATGGCACCCGCCCGGCCATCTCGGTCGCGCTGGTACAGCGCTTCAGCACCGGCAGCCATGACCGCATCACCGGCAATCCGCTCGATGCGCAGGGCGACGGCGTGCAGCGCACCACCGCTGCGCTGGGCGTGCAGCAGGTGGTGTGGCTGGGCAACGACCGCCCGCTGCGGTGGCGGGCCCAGTTCAGCGCCGGCCCCGCTCCCTCGCGTACCGCCATTTCCGGCACCAGCGTCTACGGTACCGACGACAGCTTCCAGGGTCACATCGCGCGTGGCTCGGTGCTGGGGCTGTCGGTGGGCGCCGAGTACAGCTTCAATTCGCGCTGGGTGGGGGTGATGGAAATGTCCGCCAGCCGCGAGACCGGCCAGCGGCTGAGTGGCTTTGCCCGCAACGGCGCGGGGGAAATCGAGCGCATCGACGAACGCCGCCCGGCCAGCCGCAACGTCAGCCTGGCGCCTGCCGTGGAGTATCACTTCAGCCCTTCGCTGGGGCTGATCGTCGGCGTCGAATTCACCGTGGCCGGGCGCAACACCGGGCGTATCGTCAGCCCCCAGGTCGCCCTGGGCATGTTCTTCTGAGGGGCCGCCGATGAACATCGAATCCATCGTCAATGCGATCCTGGGCGTGGTCTGGAGCCCCTACCTGGTGGTGCTGTGCCTGCTCACCGGCCTGTACTTCAGCGTGCGTACCCGCTTCATCCAGCTGCGCGCGCTGCCGGACATGCTGCGCCTGGTGTTCCGCCACGAACGCTCCGAGTCCGGAGTGTCACCGTTCCAGGCACTGTCGATCTCGCTGTCCAGCCGGGTCGGCGTAGGCAACATCGCCGGCGTGGCCATGGCCATCGCCTTCGGCGGCCCGGGGGCGATCTTCTGGATGTGGGTGGTGGCCTTTCTCGGTGCCTCCAGTGCCTTCATCGAATCCACCCTGGCGCAGATCTACAAGGACCGTGATGCCAAGGGCCAGTACCGCGGCGGGCCGGCGTACTACATCGAGAAGGGCCTGGGCCAGCGCTGGTATGCAGTGCTGTTCGCGCTGGTGACCGTGCTCGCCGGCGCCATGCTGGCAGGGACCCAGTCCAATGCCATCACCAGTGCGGTGAACGAAGCCTGGGATGTGCCGGTGATGACCACCACCGTGGTGTTGCTGGTGGTGCTGGGCATCATCCTGATCGGTGGCGTGCGGCGTATTGCACGGGTCGCCGAATGGGTGGTGCCGCTGATGGCGGTGGCCTACCTGATGGTTGCCGCAGTGGTAATGGTGCTCAACGCGGAAAAAGTGCCCGGCGTGATCATGCTGGTGCTGAACAGCGCATTCGGCGTGGACGCGGCCTTCGGCGCGATGATCGGCACCGCCATCCAGTGGGGCGTTCGCCGCGGCGTGCTGTCCAACGAGGCCGGCATGGGCAGTGGCGCGCATGCGGCCGCTGCCGCCGAAGTCTCGCATCCGGTCAAGCAGGGACTGGTGCAGTCATTCTCGGTCTACATCGACACGATGGTGGTGTGCAGCGCAACCGCATTCCTGATCCTGTCCACCGGCCTGTACAACATCTACGACCCGGCGGTGAACGGCATTCCCGATGAGGCCCGCCTGCTGCTGGCCAATCTTCCGGGTGTCGAGGCCGGGCCGCGTTTCGTGCAGCACGCCGTGGAATCGGCGCTGCCGGGCTTCGGCCGTTCGTTCGTGGCGCTTGCGATCCTGCCATTCGCATTCACCACCATCCTGGCGCTGTACTACATGGCCGAAACCAACGTCAGCTACCTGTGCCGGGATCGTCCTTCCCGGTGGGTGATGGGGGCATTCCAGCTGCTGTTCCTGGCAGTTGCCGGTTACTCGGCAGTGAACAGCGCAACGGTGGCGTGGTCGCTGGGCGATATCGGGGTGGGCCTGATGAGCTGGCTCAACATCATCGCCATCCTGCTGCTGCAGAAGCCGGCGTTGGCGGCATTGCGCGACTACGAACAGCATCGGCATGCCGGTACGGAACCATTGTTCAATCCACAGCGGCTGGGCGTGCGCAACACCCGTGTGTGGGAGGGCTGACAGGATCGGGGTCAGATCCCTCGCCAGGGCGAGGGCTCCTGACCCGCGCCACGCCCTGTGGGTGCGCCATTGCCCGGTGGGTGCGAACCTCGGTTCGCACCGCCCTTCCGCTGTGCGCGCCGGGCATGGCCCGGCGCCAGCGCATCATTCGTTCGGCGGCGTGGTCGCCTTGGCCTCGCTGCCGAAACCACCGTCAGCTTCGGCGGCCAGGTACGCGAATACCGTGTAGGCAGCCACGTTCTGCGCCAGTGCCTTCGGGTCGATCTTGTCCAGCGTGTCGTCGGCGGTGTGATGCAGGTGGAAGTAGTCCGAGCCATCCTGCGCCAGCCACGCCCACGCACCGCCCTTGGCCGCCAGCGGGCCGACATCCGGGCCCGGGCCGCCCTTGTCGGCCTGGTACTCGATGCCCAGCGGCTTCATCACTTCGGCGATCTGCCGGGTCGCTTCGCGCGAGCCTTCCGGGTTCGGCGAACCGGTGTTGAAGGCATAGATGCGGCCGGCACCGAAGTCGCTCTCGGCTGCCAGCTGATGCAGGGCCACGTCCTTGGCGTGCGCTTCGGCGTAGGCCTTGCCGCCGTACAGGCCCTGTTCCTCGTTGGCGAAGGCGATCACGCGAATGGTCCGCTTCGGCGCCTGCTTGAGCTGGCCGATCAGGTGCCCGGCCGCCATGGTGATGCCCACGCCCGCGCCGTCATCGACCGCGCCGGTGCCCAGGTCCCACGAATCCAGGTGACCGCCGATCACCACCACTTCCTTCGGCAGGCTGCGGCCGGTGATCTCGCCGATCACGTTGTACGAGGTGGCCGTGCCATCCCAGCCGCAATCCAGCGCCACCTTCACCGTGGTGCTGCCACGGGCCAGCAGGCGCGCCAGCTGATCGGCATCGGGCACCGACAGTGCTGCCGACGGCACCGGCGTCAGGCCTTCATCGAAGCGGGTGATACCGGTGTGCGGCACGCGATGCGAGTCGGTACCCGCCGAGCGCATCAGGAAGCCGACCGCGCCCTTGCGGATCGCCTCCGACGGGCCCTTGCTGCGGATCGCGCCGCCACGGCCGTAGTCGCGGCCATCGCGGAACGGCAGCATCTGGTAATCGACGAAAGCGATCTTGCCCTTCAGCGAGCCGGCCGGTGCGGCCTGCAATGCGGCCAGATCGGCAAAGCGCACCACCTCGGCTTCAACGGTGCCGCCCGGGCTGCCGCCCAGCGCGGTGATCTGCAGCGGCTGCGGATTCCTGCCGGTCACGGCGGCATGTTCGCTGCGGCGTTCCCACTTCGGGAACGTCACCGGTTCCTTCCATACCTTGTCGAAACCGAGTGCCTTGAACTTGGCTTCGGCCCAGGCCACGGCGCGGGCGTCGGCCTCGCTGCCGGCGATGCGCGGACCGATCTCGGTGGTGAGCGATTCGACCACCTTCCAGCCGGTGTCGTCAGCCAGTGCCTGGTCGCGCAGCTGTGCGGCGGTGGCCAGCGAGGCCGGGGGCAGGGTGGTGGTGCGCGGCGCCGCGAAGGCCGGGGCGGCCAGCAGGGCGAGGGAGGATGCGATGGCAAGCACACGGCGACGCATGGACAACTCCGGGAAGGGACCTAAGCCTTGGAGCTTAACAGTCGTTCAGGCGTGTGCATGGGCGGGAGGTCATGGCTGGCGCGAACGCTGTTTTCCGCCACGTCCGGCAAAGCGAAAGCCCCGCCGGAGCGGGGCTTTCGTGCAGTCGCGGTAGTGGGGGGGGGGG
>NZ_JASJSU010000106.1:0-14680 GCF_030237045.1 Stenotrophomonas maltophilia group sp. Smal17 | reverse complement strand
ATGGTCGCATGATGGGGGTGGTGCCGGCCGCTGGCCGGCATCCGCGACGGTGCGAAAGCATGTCGACCAGGGTCGACACCCACCAGGGCAGAAGCTGCTACCCGACCTTTGAAGGGCCGGTACGCCAACGGCTGGGCACCAGGCCGAAACGCTTGCGGAAGGCGGCAGCAAAGTTGCTGGGATGGCGATAGCCACTGGCGGCCGCAGCCTGCTCGACGGTCCAGCCGTCTTCGCGCAGGCCCTGTTCGGCGTGGCGCATGCGTTGCTCGTGCAGGTAGTCGAACACCGAGCAACCGTACTGCTGGGCGAAATGGCGGCGCAGCGAGCTCGGGCTCATGCAGGCCAGCTGGGCCAGTTCGAGCAGGCTGTGGGCGTGGCTGGGATCATCGTGCAGATAGGCACGCACGCGCTCCAGGCGCTCGCGCTGTCCCGCGCGCAGCGTGCGCACGTGGTCGGTCTGCAGATCCTCGGCCTGCAGGCCGACGGCCAGCAGCTGCAGGGCCACGCCCTCGCGCCACAGCGCATCGATGCCGTCCTGCCAGGGGCTGTCGAACAGCTGGCCCAGCACCGGCAGCAGGGTGTGCGGAATTGCCCAGTGGCGGCACTCCAGGTGGGTGTTGAGCGCAGCATGCAGCTGCGGCAGCTGGAACAGGTCCGGATCGATCTCGGCCGGCACCATCACGCTGACCCCACGCATGCGCGTTTCGCCGGGGTGTGCGCCGGTCATCTCGACCTGCTCGCGATGGTGCGCGGTCATCGCGGTGCCGGCACGCAGAGTGAAGCCCGCGCGTCGTGGCATGCGGACGTCGACCTGGCCCTGCAGCATCACGCGGATGGCCAGCCCCGGGCTCTGCTGGGCGGTGGCGACGTACGGGAAACGATTATGCACGTCGGACGCGATCAGGCTCATGCCGCCGCGCAGGAACTGCTCGTTGACCTCGCCGTGGCCGGCCCACTGGTCGTCGCGCAGGTGTTCCGGATCGGCGCGGTAATCAAAGCCGTGGCGGTGGCCGAAACGGCGGTAATCGGCAAAAGTGAAGTATCGGGACATTGCTCGGCACGTACGCAGGAGGTGGACGCTGGCTGTGCCTGGCCCATGCGCTCTGCGATGCAGATGCACGTCCGGTGGTGGCCTGTGCAGACCCGCTGCGATGCGGTGGCGACGGCATGCCGGATGGCTGGGGAAACGCCAGATTGGAATTCGTGTGTCGAAGAAACTGGAAACGTTTCCCATTGTCGCCCTGATTCATCTGCATTTGATTTCGAGATGGTCAAAACGATTGATCAATACGGCCAAGTTGATTGCTGCGCAGAACATACGGCGGCGTCTTGCATGCAAATCCATACGCAGATCCCTACATCAACCTGAGTTGAGGTTTTATGGGTGGAACGATCGTTCGTGGACGCACTGTCTGCCGGGTCATCACAGGCAACGTCGTAGCGTGAGGGTTCAACAACGGCCAGCCGCATCGAAACCCCCACAGATGGAGAATGCAGATGATTGACTACCAGCTCACCGGCAAGACCGCGATCGTGACCGGAGGTGTATCCGGCATCGGCCTGGCGGTCGCACAGACCCTGGCTGCGTCCGGTGCGCGTATTTCGGTCTGGGATCTGAAACAGGACGCGGTGGATGCGACGGTGGCGCAGCTGCAGGGCAGCGGTGCACAGGCGATCGGCATTGCGCTGGACGTGACCGATGATGCCGCCGTCGAGGCAGCGGTGCAGCGCACGGTGAAGGAACTGGGCGGCCTGCATGTGGCGGTCAACAATGCCGGCATCGGTGGACCGGCCGCCAGCAGTGGTGACTATCCGATCGATGGCTGGCAGCGCGTGATCGATGTCAACCTGACCAGCGTATTCCTGTGCCAGCGTGCGCAGATCCAGGCGATGCGTGCAGCGGGTTCCGGTGGCAGCATCATCAACATGGCGTCGATCCTGGGCCAGGTGGGCTATGCCGGTTCCACCGCGTATGTCGCGGCCAAGCACGGCGTGGTCGGGTTGACCCAGACCGCTGCCTGGGAGCATGCGGGCGACGGTATCCGTGTCAATGCGGTCGGTCCGGGCTTCATCAGCACGCCGCTGCTGGAGAAGATGGACGCGAAGGTGCGCGCCACGCTGGAAGGGCGGCACGCGTTGAAGCGGCTGGGCACGGCGGAAGAAGTGGCGGCGCTGGTGGCCTGGCTGGCCAGCGACGACGCCTCGTTCGCGACCGGCACCTATTACGCGATCGATGGTGGCTACCTGGCGCAGTGATGCGTTGATCGCCGATGGCGCCGGGCGCGGCCTGGCGCCACCGGGTGAACGAGCCGTGGTGCTGCCTTCACCCCCGTCCCACGCTGTGCACGCAACGCTGCCGGAAATACCCGGAGGCGGCGATGGAACTCACCCAGGATGTCTCGATCCTGCTGCGCGTAGGCGCGGCGATGCTGTTTGGTGGCGTGCTCGGCGTCGAGCGCGAAATGGGCAAGCACGCTGCCGGCCTGCGCACGCACATGCTGATTGCTGGCGCCGCTGCGCTGATCGTCGGCCTCGGTGATTCGGTGGCCGAGCATTTCCAGCAGGAGCGCTACCGCGACCTGCTGCAGGTCGATCCGGTGCGACTGATTGAAGCGGTGGTGGCCTGCGTCGGTTTCGTTGCGGCCGGCACCATCCTGCGCGGTTCGCGCGAGGACCAGGTCAGCGGGTTGACCACCGCCAGTTCACTGATCATGGCGGCGGCCATCGGCATTGCCGTGGGCATCGGCAAGTACGTGATCGCGATCGGGGTCAGCGTGCTGTGCGTACTGGTGCTGGCGGTGATGCGGCGGTTGGAGAGGCGGATTTCGTAAGGGAATCTCGAGTTGCCGGCCAGCGGCCGGCACTACCATCAGGGTCTATTTGGTCGGACCAATATGGCGCCTAGCCCTATGGTCTAATAGGCTCTTCGCCGGAGTGACGGTTAAATCCGCCCTAAGTGGCTCGATGATTTTACTTATTGGTAATACCAATAAGTATCGGCCACGGCGACCCACCGCCTGCGGTGGAGCACATCCCGCCCCCAGTCGAGAGCCTTCATGCAGCCCTGGCAACACCTGTACGACCCCGCCAGCAACCTGTGGTTGTCCAGCCTGATCGCGCTGCTGCCGATCGCGTTCTTCTTCATCGCCCTGGCCGTATTGCGGATGAAGGGCTGGCTCGCCGGCACGATCACCGTGGCCATCGCGCTGGGCGTGGCGCTGCTGTTCTATCGCATGCCGCTGACCCAGGCGTTGGGCGCAGCCGGCTTTGGCTTCGTTTACGGCCTGTGGCCTATCGCCTGGATCATCATCGGCGCGGTGTTCCTGTACAAAGTCTCGGTCAAGACCGGGCAGTTCGACATCATCCGTGCCTCGATCCTGTCGGTCACCGAGGACCAGCGCCTGCAGATGCTGATGGTCGGCTTCGCCTTCGGTGCCTTCCTGGAAGGTGCGGCCGGCTTCGGCGCGCCGGTGGCGATCACCGCGGCGCTGCTGGTCGGGCTGGGCTTCAAGCCGCTGTATGCCGCCGGCCTGTGCCTGATCGTCAACACCGCGCCGGTCGCCTTTGGTGCAATGGGCATTCCGATCATCGTGGCCGGGCAGGTCACCGGCCTGGATGCGTTCGAGATCGGCCAGATGGCTGGGCGCCAGCTACCCTTCCTTACGATCATCGTGCTGTTCTGGATCATGGCGATCATGGATGGCTGGCGCGGCATCAGGGAAACCTGGCCGGCCGTGCTGGTGGCCGGGGGCTCGTTCGCCATCGCGCAGTACCTGACCTCCAACTTCATTGGCCCGGAACTGCCGGACATCACCGCCTCGCTGGCATCGCTGGTGTGCCTGACCCTGTTCCTGCGTCGCTGGAAGCCGGTGCGGATCTTCCGCTTCGATAACGAAACCAGCGCCGAGGCGGCCGCACAGGCGCTGGAGGCACCGCGCTACAGCGTCGGCCAGATCGCCAAAGCCTGGTCGCCGTTCCTGATCCTCACCGCGATGGTTACGCTGTGGAGCATCAAGCCGTTCAAGTCGCTGTTCGCGGCGGGCGGCCCGCTGGAGAACTGGGTGCTGAAGATCCCGGTGCCGGGCCTGGACCAGATGGTGCAGAAGATGCCACCGATCGTGGACGCGCCGCTCAGCTACGAGGCGATCTACAAGTTCGACTGGTTCTCGGCCACCGGTACCTCGATCATCCTCGCTGCGGTGATCGCCATCATCGCGCTGCGCATGCCGGCCCGTTCGGCGCTGCAGACCTTCGGTGAGACGGTGCGCGAGCTGCGCATGCCGATCTACTCGATCGGCATGGTGCTGGCCTTCGCCTTCATCGCCAACTACTCGGGGCTGTCGGCCACGCTTGCCCTGGCACTGGCACACACCGGTGATGCGTTCCCGTTCTTCTCGCCGTTCCTTGGCTGGCTGGGGGTGTTCCTGACCGGCTCGGACACTTCGTCCAATGCCTTGTTCTCGGCACTGCAGGCCACCACCGCACAGCAGATCGGCGTGTCCGACGTGCTGCTGGTGGCGGCCAACACCACCGGTGGCGTGACCGGCAAGATGATCTCGCCGCAGTCGATTGCCATTGCCTGCGCCGCGGTGGGGCTGGCCGGCAAGGAATCGGACCTGTTCCGCTTCACCGTCAAGCACAGCCTGATCTTCACCACGATGGTCGGCGTGATCACCCTGGCCCAGGCCTACTGGCTGACCTGGATGATTCCCTGAGCCATGCACGGTCGGCCGACCACCCGCTGCGCGCTTCGGGCCACAATGGCGCCATGAGCACGCAACGCATTTCGGACAAGGTGGCTGCGCAGCTGCGCGGCCTGGTGCAGGAACAGCGGCTGCAGCCGGGTGACCGGCTGCCGGCCGAGCGCGCCCTGGCGGTTCAGCTGGGGGTCTCGCGTACTGCATTGCGCGAGGCGATCGCACAGTTGGCCAGCCAGGGCCTGTTGACGGCGCGGGTCGGTGGCGGCACCTATGTGGTCGAACCGGCGGCGCGCGCGCGGCAGGCGCTGGATGAACCGCTGGCACCGTACCTGCCGCTGTTCCAGGGCGACCCGGAATACCGCTTCGACGTGCTGGAGATCCGCCACGCGCTGGAAGGTGCCACCGCCTGGCATGCCGCGCTGCGCGCCACTGACGAGGACCGCACGCGCATCGCGCAGGCGTTCCAGACCATGATGGATGCGCACGGCAAGGACGATCCCACCGGTGAAGCCGAGGCCGATGCGGCCTTCCACCTGTCCATCGCCGAGGCGTCGCACAACCTGGTGCTGCTGCAGGTAATGCGCGGCCTGTTCGAACTGCTGCAGACCAACATCTCGCAGAGCCGCGAGAAGCTCTATACCTCGGCGAGGACCTTCTCGCCGCTGTCCGACCAGCACCGCGAGATGATGGACGCGGTGCTGGCCGGCGACCCCGAACGCGCGCGCGCCGCCGCGCATGCCCACCTCGAGTTCGTGCACACCACGCTGCGCACCCTCGATGACAACGAAGCCCGGCGTGCGCGGGCCTCGCGTCTACCTTCCCCACACGGTTGACCCCATGATCATCTCCGCCTCCACCGATTACCGTGCTGCAGCCGAACGCCGGCTGCCGCCGTTCCTGTTCCACTACATCGATGGCGGTGCGTATGCCGAGCACACGCTGAAGCGCAACGTTTCCGACCTGTCCGACATCGCGCTGCGCCAGCGCATACTGCGCAACATGTCCGACCTGAGCCTGGAAACCGAACTGTTCGGCGAAAAGCTGGCGATGCCGGTGGCGCTGGCACCGGTTGGCCTGACCGGCATGTATGCCCGGCGCGGTGAAGTACAGGCGGCGCGCGCGGCCGATAGCCGCGGCATCCCGTTCACCCTGTCCACTGTCTCGGTGTGCCCGATCGAAGAAGTGGCGCCGGCGATCCAGCGGCCGATGTGGTTCCAGCTGTATGTGCTGCGCGACCGTGGCTTCATGCGCAACGCGCTGGAGCGCGCGCAGGCCGCGGGCGTGACCACGCTGGTGTTCACCGTGGACATGCCGGTACCGGGCGCGCGCTACCGTGACGCACACTCGGGCATGAGCGGACCGAACGCCTCGCTGCGCCGTATCGGCCAGGCCATCACCCATCCGCACTGGGCCTGGGACGTCGGCCTGTTCGGCCGCCCGCATGACCTGGGCAACATCTCCACCTACCGTGGCAACCCGACCGGGCTGGAGGACTACATCGGCTGGCTCGGCAGCAACTTCGATCCCTCCATTTCGTGGAAAGACCTGGAGTGGATCCGCGAATTCTGGAAGGGCCCGATGGTGATCAAGGGCATCCTTGATCCGGATGATGCACGTGATGCGGTGAAGTTCGGCGCCGATGGCATCGTGGTCTCCAATCACGGTGGCCGCCAGCTGGACGGCGTGCTGTCCACCGCACGCGCATTGCCGGCCATTGCCGATGCAGTGCAGGGCGACCTGAAGATCCTCGCCGATTCCGGTATCCGCACCGGCCTGGACGTAGTGCGCATGCTGGCGCTGGGCGCCGACACCGTGCTGCTGGGCCGTGCCTTCGTCTATGCACTGGCTGCGCAGGGCGAAGCCGGGGTGGCCAACCTGCTGGATCTGATCGCCAGGGAGATGCGCGTGGCGATGACACTGACCGGTGCTCGCCGTATCACCGACATCGGCCGCGACTCGCTGGTCAGCCTGCCGTGAGTGGCCACGATGCCGTGCTGGCGCAGTTGCGCGATGCGGTCGGCAGCCGCCATGTACTGACCGGTGACAAGGCCACCCGCCGTTTCCGCCGTGGCTACCGCTTCGGCGACGGCCCGGTACTGGCGGTGGTACGGCCGGGCACGTTGCTGGAACTGTGGCACGTGCTGCAGGCCGCGGTGCAGGGTGGGGCGGCGATCATCCTGCAGGCGGCCAACACCGGCCTGACCGGCGGCTCGACCCCGGATGGCAACGACTATGGGCGACCGATCGTGCTGGTCAGCACGCTGCGCCTGACCGGCATCCAGTTGTTGAACGGCGGCCGGCAGGTGCTGTGCCTGCCTGGCGCGACGCTGGATCGGCTGGAACAGACCCTGGCGCCATTGGGCCGCGAGCCGCATTCGGTGATCGGCTCGTCCTGCATCGGCGCGTCGGTGCTGGGCGGGATCTGCAACAACTCCGGCGGCGCGCTGGTGCGTCGCGGCCCGGCCTATACCGAGCTTGCGTTGTACGCGCAGGTCGATGCACAGGGCCAGCTGCAGCTGGTCAACCATCTGGGCATCGCGTTGGGCGATACGCCCGAGCAGATCCTGCAGCGACTGCAGGAGGGGCGATACAGCGCCGCCGATGTGGGCGATGGAGAGGGCCGCGCCGCCTCCGATCCGCGCTATGCCGAGGAGGTGCGCCGGGTCGATGCCGATACCCCGGCGCGCTTCAATGCCGACCCCAGCCGTCATTTCGAGGCCGCAGGATCTGCCGGCAAGCTGGCGGTATTCGCGGTGCGGCTGGATACCTTCGAGAAGGAGGCCGCCGAGGTCTTCTACATCGGCAGCAACCGCACCGACAGCCTCAGCGCGATCCGGCGCCAGCTGCTGACCGGCTTCGAGCGCCTGCCGATTGCCGGTGAGTACATCCACCGCGATGCCTATGACATCGGCGAACGCTACGGCAAGGACAGCTTCCTGCTGATCGACCGTCTCGGCACTGCCCGCGTGCCGGCCGCCTTTGCGCTGAAGAGTCGTGTCGATGGCTGGTTCGAGCGGCTGGGACTGCGCGGGGTGACCGACCGGGTGATGCAGGTGCTGACCGGGTTGCTGCCTTCGCACCTGCCCAAGCGCATGGGCGAGTTCCGCCAGCGCTATGAACATCATCTGCTGCTGAAGGTGTCCGCGCAGGACGCAGCGCAGACCGAGGCCTGGTTGCGGGACTTCTTCGCAGGCCATGAAGGCGGCTATTTCCACTGCACGGCAGAGGAGGGCCGCAAGGCGTTCCTGCATCGCTTCGCGGTGGCCGGTGCTGCCGTGCGCTACCGTGAAGTGCATCGCGAGAAGGTGCAGGACATCGTGGCACTGGACATCGCGCTGCGCCGTGACGATGCCGACTGGTTCGAGCAGCTGCCCGCCGACCTCGACAACCGCCTGCTGCACAAGCTGTACTACGGGCACTTCCTGTGCCACGTGTTCCACCAGGACTACATCGCGCGCAGGGGCGAAGACCCGATGGCGATCGAGCACGCGATGTGGGCGCTGCTGGACCAGCGCGGCGCCGAGTACCCGGCCGAGCACAACGTCGGCCACCTGTATCCGGCCAAGCCGGCGCTGGCCGGGTTCTACAAGCAGCTGGACCCAAGCAATACCTTCAACCCGGGTATCGGCCAGACGTCGAAGGCGAAGGGGTGGGGTGGCTGCGATTGCGGTTAGACAACCGATCCGGGTAGCGTCGAGCTTGGTCGACGGCCTCTTTTGCCAGATTACATGCATTCGAGCAAGCGCGACTCTACGGGGGAGCGGTTACCATCGGGGTTCCACACGCAGGAGCCACCCCGATGCCCATCACTGGAGCACGCACTTTCCTGTGCGCCGCACTGCTGGCCACGCCGCTTCTGGCGCTGGCCCAGGGCTCGATCCTGCCGCAGCAGCGCGATGCGGCCGGCAACGTGATGGAGCCGCTGGGACAGGTGCTGGACGCGGCAGGGGTGCGTCATTGCACCGCCGATGGCGCATGGTGCGTGCGCGTGCAGCCGGTGGCCCACGATGGCGATCGGCCCACAACACTGGAGGTGTCGGAGCGGGGAACCGCGGAGGGCGACTCGCATGTCTACCACGTCAGCATCGACGTGCCGCAGGAAAGCGAACTGAAGCTGTGGCCATGGATCGTGCGTCTGGCCTCCGGTGTGGGTAGCGATGCGGTGGTGACCGACCCGCAGCAACGCGCCCGCCAGAATGTACTGGTAGGGGGCATCGTCTCCTTCAGCAGCATGTATTCCGGCGGCGGTGCCGATGCGTCCACGTTGCAGTTGGCACGCGTGCGCCACCTGCAGGACGACATCCAGGTGGATGACGATGTACTGACCGTTCCGTGGCAGGGCAATGCGTCGATCCGGGCCTGTTTCAGTGAACAGGATGCGAGGCAACGGGCCGGGGCCTGCCATGATGAGTACAGTTTCTCGGCGAAACTGGGACTGGACCCGGTCGCGCAGGCCATGCCGGTGCTGCGCTACCAGACCGTGGCCACACGATTCCCCGCCGGCGCCTCGCGCTTCGAGGATTCACTGGCCAAGGGCCCGCTGAAGAAAAAGGACCTGCGCACCGAGCAGGACCCGGCGTGCAGCTACACACGTCTGTTCCGCTTCAGCGAAGGCATGTTCCATCCGGACCAGGCGCTGCCGGATTGCGCAGGCTATACCGAACCCTGAAACCTGAATTGTGGCCCTGTAGAGTCGAGCTTGCTCGACTGGCATTCCGTACGGCCTGACAGGAGAACAGTCGAGCATCGCTCGACTCTACAAAAGCCGTCTGCGGCGCTTACTCGCAGCGTGCGGCGGTGATGATGTTGTCCTTGTCCATGTAGACCCGCAGGCGGTCCAGGCGGATGTCCTTGATGGTGATGGTGGTCGGGCCGATCGGATTGACCAGGCCCGCGCCGCTCTCACGCGACAGTCGACGCAGGTTTTCTTCGTTGCCTGGCTGGCCTACCGCCCAGCCCAGCTGACTGGCGTCGCAGCGGCCCGTTCCCTTTACTTCCGGGCCGGGGGTGCTGACACAGGCCGACAGCAGCAGGGGCGCGGCAAGGGCGGCAACGGCGAGACGGATGATGCTGATTCGGGTCATTGGAACGGCTCCAGGTGGGGCATGATGGCGCCACCATAGCACCGTGCCCATGGTGACGGCATGCGTTGGATCAGGGGCGCGGCGTTCACGGCGGGCCGGGCTGGCCGCGCTTGATCGCTTCCCACACCTTGTCCACGTGCGCGCGCAGCGCCGGCGCAGCCGATACCAGCGCAGGATCGTCCTGCCGGTCGCCGCCGAAGGGTTCATCGCCTTCCACCTCCACCAGCGATTCACCACGTACTTCGTAATACTGCTCCCCCTGGCGAAGGCCGATGCGCAACTGCTGCGGGTCCACCCCACCGCCACAGAAGCTGTGGCTGGCCAACGTAAGCTCGGCGCGGCCGTCGTTGTCCAGGTCGGTTGCGGTTACCTGGTCCAGGAAATAGCCGGCGTCCAGGTCCAGGCCTTCGCATTGGACCGGATCTTCCTGGATCCAGCGCGACGTCCAGGGCGCCGCCAGGTCAGAACGCCGGAACAGCTCTGCACGCAGCGTGATCTGATCTAATGGTTCCTTGTCTTCCTGCGCCGGCGATGTCTGTTCGCTACGCGAAATCAGCAGCAGGCCCGCGCCGTCGATGTCCTCGAACACCACCTGCCTCAGCAGCGTGCCCGGGTAAAGACCTTTCAGATCCGCATCGGATAGTGCAGGAGATGTCTCGAACGTCGCTTTGGGGGCCGACCCGCCACATCCGCCCATGGTCAGCATGAAAGCGATCAAGAGACATTGACCGGGTCTGCAAATGCGTCTTGCGTCAGTGCTCATCCGTGCCCGCCACCGGTACTGGCCAGGCTTTTCCAGATGTCCATGATCGTCCGCTCATCGACCCCCGGTGTGGAAGTCGCTCCATTGCTGAGAATGAAATTGCTATAGAAGAAGTGGGCATTGGCCATGGGCATGAATGCCACATGACACGTTGAGGTGGCTCGATACAGGGGCGCGTCCCGGTCGTCACAATCCACTTCGGCAGTAAACAGCCTGCGGCCGTTGACGATGATCGGCTTCAGTTCATGGGTAGACATGCCTGAGGTTACCTGCAAGTGCTCCTGAGCATCAGGAGACGCTGTTGCTGCAATGCCGAAATCAGTGGTGAACTGCTCGCTGGAGGAGAAACAGAGAAACCCGATGCTCTTGTGCTTTCGCCGGAAGTCAAGGCACTTGGTCTGTGGATAATTGCGTGCAATCGGACCATCAGCTGTGACTGTAATTCCTCTTGGGGAGCGCACACTGAGTTCGTTGTCCTTTGGCATTGATGAGCAAGCGGGAGCCCAAAGGCAGGAGAGGGCTAGCAGTGCTGTAAGCCTGTTTGATAACTGCTTCATGGTGTGCGCATAGGACATGATGTGCCCATAAGAGCGGTTGTAGCTGATCGGAACTGATGCTGTCTGCGTCAGACTCCCATTACCAGTTGCGGTGGCCCGATGCAGGGGGCGTTTCCGTCATCAGCGTCCACTTCGGCAGTAGACAGCCTGCGACCGTTGATGGTGATTGGCGTCATCTCATAGGTCGACACGCCCGAGGCGACTAGTAAGTGCGCTTGAGGATCAGGAGAATTTGCTGTCGCCGTAATGCCGGAAGCGGTGGTGAGCTTCTTGCTGGGAGAAGGGCAGGTAGATCCAACGCTCTCACCAGGTTCTTTGTTCTCTGGCGTGGATATTGTCCCGCTTCCCGCTGCGTGCCGTGAGCACGCAGCGTACTTCGGTCAGTCGCCTTGAGCCTGGCAGGCCGCGGCCAGATTCAGGCCTGCAGGTCCACGATACTGTGCTGCCTTGCTGTCGAAGGTCAGCCGGATCTTCTCGGTACGGACTGCACCACCGTGGCCCTGCGGGCAATTCCGCGTCGCTTCCAGTTCAGGCCACACGGCATGGGGCATGGCAGGTGCTGACAATGTCGTGAACTTTCCTTCCAGAAGACGGATGTAGGTTCCGTCCTTGCATTGGGCCAGGACCAGCTTGTCGGTCACGTCGATGTCGCCGTAACTGCTGCCGAAGTAGGTCAGGATGGCGTCCTTCCGGCCATCCTTGTTCAGATCCGGTGTGTCGCTCAACGACGTTTTTCCCTGCTGACCGCTGTAGGGGCAGCCTTCATCATCGCCGGGCGGGCAGGCGCTGACGTGCTTTCCTTCCAGCGGCAGCAGTTCGATCCGATCGTCAATGGAGACTGCTGCGCAGGCGCGGTCCAGGACGTCGGCGACAGGCTGCTTGGCCGCGCAGGAGGTGGCCAGGCAAAGACCGGCCAGCAGCGGTGTGGCACGAAGGACGTAACGCATCGTCATATTCCCGTGGTATCGAAATGGAAGGAGCCGCGGCCATCGCGCAAGGCGCCCAACTCATTGTTGAGGGTGTAGTTGCGGCCGTTGCGCCCGGCATAGGTCGGCCAGTTGGCGAGGCGATCCTGCGTGTCGTTGACGGAAAGTGCGTCAGTGAGCAACTGCGCGGTGATCGCCTGCTCGTGTGCGTTGGTCCATTGCGCCGTTGCCGTCGACCAGTTCAACTGGGCATGGCCGTTGATGGCACGGGTCAACGAATCCCTGACGCGGGCGCCGGTCACGTGGCCCGGACGGAAGATATGCCACCGAAGCAGGATCGCGACGGATTTCTCCGATGTGTAGATATCGCCCAGCGTGCCGTTGATATGGACGGCACCCACATTGACCGTGATAGGGGCTGAACGGATATCGCGGATACGGAAGCGCACCATATCCCACATCGCCTGCTGGAAGTTCGCGCAGGTGCGACCGATCATGGCCAAGCGATAGAACCAGTGCCAGGTCTTGAAATAGTTTGCTTCCAGGGTCGCCCGGTCGACCATGGGCAGCTGCGCCAGACCGGTGGCCGCCTGTGCAGGTTGCGTCTGTTCGTCGTGATGGCGGATCCAGCCCACGTACTTCCGGCCCGTACGGTCCCAGAGCGGCCCTGTGTTGACGCCTGCCCAGGCCGTCGCCGGATAAAGACCCAGATTCCCGAGATAGCGCTGGTAGTCGGCTTGATTGCGATGCAGGAAGTAGGCCAGGAAGCCAGGCAGCTCGCCATTGTCATAGCCGCCGGCAGGCATCAGTCCCATGGTCCAATGGCACGGGCCGAGAGAGACCAGAGCGTCATCGTAGGCATTGATGCTGTCGAACATGCCCATGCATTCCTGCTCGGCCGTGGCACGCACAACACGATAGGTGGACGCTGCGGCGCCGTTGGGTGTGGCGGCCAGGATTGCCGTGGTGGTCGCTGGACCGATCAAGCGTTCTGGCGTCATTTCCGCTTCGGCCCACGTATGGTTGGGCACTTCGCTCATCGGGCCGCCATAGGTCATGAACCGCGCGTAGCTGCCCAGCGACTGGTACTGATCATCACGGCGACCGTTGGGAAGCGTGTAGTGTCCGGTGAAGTCCCTGCTGAACATCCGGACGCGCGCGACCACCCGGTTGGAGGCATTGCGCACGGTGCCCTGCGTGATCTCGTCGAAGTTCCAGATGTTGACGCCGTTGGTATACGGCGTAGTGCGCTGGTTGTTGCCGGTGGCAACCTGCCATGCCTCGATGACCACCGGGCAACGATAGTTGTTGCGCAACCAGTGTTCCATCGCTGTGCGCGTATTGGCGTTCATCACGCCGCTGATCGGGCCGGTGTAGCGCGATCCGTTGGCGACCCGGTCCAGCGAGGCGACGTGATAGCTTTCCGGTGGATTGGAATTGGGGCGCAGTCCCAGTGCCATCACTTCCGGTGCGGTCAAGCCTGCCTGGGGTTGCCAGCCGTGCAGCCGTCCCTGGTTCAGTTGGGCGGCATTGGCCATGCTGGCATAGATCTGGAACTCTCGTACCGCCCACTCGGTGCCGCGGCCGAACCCGCCATCAGGTGTGCCGACGAACATGAAGCCCAGCGTACGCAGGTCCTGCTGGAGCTGGCGTACGTGCTGCGGGATCGCCAGCGTCGCGCCGCCCTGGTTCTGCGGTGTCTGTGCGTTCGCAGGCGTGGGCGGGGGCGGGTTGTCGACGCCACCCCAGCGAGGCGGCCTGTTGTTCGCAGGCGTGCCATCGTGGTCGCCTCGTCGGAGGTTGTGATTGCCGTAGATCATGCATCCGTCCTAGATGTCGTGGTCTTTGCCCAGCGAGGTGACGCCGGGAAGGCTGGGTGTATTGAGCCCAACCAGCTCACGTGCCTGGTGGAAGCGCTGCATGGCCATGCGGCTGAGCTGGCCGAAGTCGCCGTCGACCGCGCCATCGTAGAATCCAAGGTTCTTCAGGCGCGACTGCAACCCGGTGTGCTCGTCCGTCTGCTTCTGTGCGGCAAGATCGAGTGTCCATTCCCAGGGGTGGTTGTCGGCGCCGAACGGAAACACCTTCAGCTTGGCCTGCTTCGCGCCTTCGGGCATCTCATGCATCAGGCTGCCATCGGAGCCCAGCTCGCCTTCGAAGCGTTGCCCGCCGATGTCCAGTGTGTAGGGTTTGCCGGCCAGTCCTTGCAGCCCGAACTGCTCGACCAGGCGCAGCCCGAACTGCTGCGGTACCAGCTGCGTGCCTCGCGGAAGGTGCTCGGGAATGGCGGGGTTGGTATCGGCCCCCATGAACGGATGCTCGCCCGCCTTGACCTTGAACTCGCCGGGGCAGCTGAAGGTGATGTTGCCGCCCTCCAGCGTGATCGCACTGCTGCCGGCCTGCAGCACCACCTTGGTCTGCGCCAGCACGTCGATGCGCTCGTCGGTGGCGGTGATGGTCAGCGCCTGCTCGCTCAGCAGTTCCAGCTCGCCATCGTTGGCCTGCAGGCTGACCGGCCCCTGTGCGGCGATCACCCGCAGCGGGCCGCTCTGCGCGAACAGCGACACGTGCTCGCCGGACACGGTGGCGAGGGTCTCGCCGGCGCTGACGTGCAGGTCCTGCTGCACGGTCATCTGCAGGTTCTGCCCGG
>NZ_JASJSU010000105.1:0-14841 GCF_030237045.1 Stenotrophomonas maltophilia group sp. Smal17 | reverse complement strand
CTCGGGCGGGTTGGGCACGACGCCCAACCCCGGTCTTGCCGTGCGCGCAGGACAGCGCACACGAGCAAGCGGCGACCAAGCCCCCATGGATGGGTTCACGGCGTCCCCCACGAACCCAACCTGCCCGGCCAAGCTGCCAATGTCAGCGGCAATACACCGCGAGGGGCTCAGCCGTTGGCCGAAACCCTCACAACGGCCGTGCCGGATCCACCAGCCCGTACTGGCTCGCCATGCGCGCCAGCGCGATGTTGTCGTGGATCCCCATCTTCTCGAACAACCGCGCCTTGTGCGTGTTCACCGTCTTCGCGCTCAGGCTCAGGCGCCGCGCGATGTCTTCCTGGCGCAGGCCCTGGGTCAGCAGCAGCGCCACTTCCAGCTCGCGCGGCGACAGGCTGTCGAACGGCGAGCCGTTGCCCTCCACCGTCGACAGCGCCAGGTTCTGCGCGATGCTGGTGCCCAGGTAGCGACGACCGGCCGCCACGTCGCGCACCGCACGCAGCAGCTCCTGCGCATCGCAGCCCTTTCCGATGTAGCCGGCGGCACCGGCTTCAAGCAGGCGCTTCGGCAGCGGGCCGTCTTCCAGCACCGACACGATCACCACGCGGGTATTGCGGTGGCTGCGGACAATGCGCTCGGTCACTTCCATGCCACTGACACCCGGCAGGTGCAGATCGCACAGCACCACGTCCGGCAGCAGCTGGCGCACTTCACGCAGCGCGTCTTCGCCGGTCTCGGCTTCGCCCACCACCTCGATGTCGGTTTCCCCCGACAGAATCATCTTCATCCCGGTGCGGACCAGTGCGTGGTCATCCACCAGGTAGACTCGAATCGTCATTCACGTACCTCTTCGAATGCGGCCATTGCAGGTCAAGCTAGGCAGGGTGCCGTAACCCTGCAAGCGCGTTCGTAATGCGGCAATGGCAATCTGCCTTGCGCATCACAGTACCGCGCCTGGTGCTTGCCCCCTGTCTTGCAGAACCTGCTGCAACGAAACAACTGATCTATCACGTAGACGTCCCCGAAGGGTCATCCACGTCAAACCCCCTGTGATGATGCTTCGCTGGCCTTCGCTGGCGGCGAGCCGTGACGTCGCCATGGGTGCCGGCGACTGAACATGACCAGATAGCACCCTACCACCCAAACCAGCGCGGCACACCATCCGGCCAGGATATCGGAGGGGTAATGCACCCCCAGATAGACCCGGGACACGCTGACCAGCAGGCTGAACGCCGGGGCCAGCAGCAGCACCGGCCAGCGCCAGCGGGTGTTCCAGGCCAGCAGTACCAGGGTCACCGCCAGGGTCATCGACCCCATCGCATGGCCACTGGGGAAACTGAACGTCGATTCCGGCGCGATCGATTCCCACAGGCTGGGGCGTTGGCGCTGGAAGAAGTGCTTGCTGCCCATGTTCAGCAGCGCCGAGCCGACGAAGCTGACGCCGACGAAGGTGGCCTCGCGCCAGCGCCGGTAGCCCAGCAGCACGCCGATGATCAGCACATCGGCCGGGATCAGGAACCACTCGTAGCCCAGCCTGGAGATGAGCACGAAGAAGCGGTCCAGCAGCGGCGAATGCAGGCCATGCATCTGCCACAGCAGGGGGGCATCGAAATGGAACGATTCAAATTCGTGCACTTCATCGGCCAGCGCGACGAAACCGGCCAACGGCAGCAGCACGCCACCGAACAGCAGCAGCAGGCGCCAGGCGTTGCGCGCCATCCAGTGGCGGAAACCGGAGGCTGACTCCGGTGCAGCGAGGATCGCAGGCTTATCCGGCGCTTCGGACATAGTTGTGTTCGACGTAATCGTCGATCAGGGCGACGAACTCCTGGGCAATGTTGTCGCCACGCAGGGTCACCTTCTTCTCGCCATCGACGAAGACCGGCGCCGCCGGCGTCTCACCGGTACCCGGCAGGGAGATGCCGATGTTGGCGTGGCGCGACTCACCGGGCCCGTTGACGATGCAGCCCATCACCGCCAGGGTCATGTTCTCCGCCCCCGGGTGGTGGATCTTCCACAGCGGCATCTTCTCGCGCACGTGGTTCTGCACCACCTTGGCCAGTTCCTGGAAGAATTCGGACGTGGTGCGACCGCAGCCCGGGCAGGCCGTGACCAGCGGGGTGAAGGCGCGCTGGCCGGTGGTCTGCAGCAGTTCCTGGGCGACGATCACTTCCTGCGTACGCGACTGGCCCGGTTCCGGGGTCAGCGAAATGCGGATGGTGTCACCGATACCTTCCTGCAGCAGCACGCTCAGCGCCGCCGACGACGCGACGATGCCCTTGCTGCCGATGCCGGCCTCGGTCAGGCCCAGGTGCAGGGCGAAGTCGGAACGCTGGGCCAGGTCGCGGTACACCGCGATCAGCTCCTGCACGCCACTGACCTTGGCCGACAACACGATGCGATCGCGCGGCAGGCCGAGTTCCACCGCCTGCTCGGCCGAATCCAGCGCCGAACGGATCAGCGCCTCGCGCAGCACGCGGCCGGCATCCCAGGGCTGTTCGCGCAGGTTGTTCTCGTCCATCAGCTTCGCCGCCAGGGCCTGGTCCAGCGAGCCCCAGTTGGCGCCGATGCGCACCGGCTTGTTGTAGCGGATCGCAAACTCGATCAGCTGGGCGAACTGCAGGTCCTTCTTCTTGCCGAAGCCGACGTTGCCCGGGTTGATACGGTACTTGGCCAGTGCTTCGGCACAGGCGGGCTCGGCAGTCAGCAGCTGGTGGCCGTTGTAATGGAAGTCACCGATCAGCGGTACGTCGATGCCCATCATCGCCAGCTTGTCGACGATACGCGGAATCGCCGCAGCGGCTTCAACGGTGTTGACGGTCAACCGCACCATTTCCGAACCGGCACGCCACAACTCGGCCACCTGCTTCACGCTGGAGGCCACGTCGGAGGTGTCGGTGTTGGTCATCGACTGCACCACCACCGGCTTGCCTCCGCCTACGGTGACCCCGCCGATCTGCACGGCATGGGTCTGGCGGCGCGGCCAGGAGGTGGCATCGGAGGGCGGAGTCGGGCGGGTGACGGCGTCGTGCATGGGCGCATTCTACCGCCCGCCCCCGCATTCCGGGTGACTCGCATTCAGCCGGCGGCACGGCTGCGGCCTATTGTCGCAGGCACGCCCGCCCGCGAACGCATACGATGGGCATGAATGACCGGTCCCGACGCTCCGTTTCTCCGTACCCTGTGCAGCCTGCGCTGGCTTGCCGTGGGCGGCCAGGCCGCGACCATCCTGGTGGCCACCTGGGTGCTGGGCCTGCCGTTGCCGCAGCTGCCGTTGTGGGCCGGCGTGGCGGTGCTGGCCCTGTTCAACGTCTACACCCAGTTGCGCCCGGAGGCAGCTGACACCGCGCCGCTGACCGCCTTCGGCCACATCCTGGTGGACGTGATCATCCTGACCTGGATGGTGGGCTGGAGCGGCGGCATGGCCAACCCGTTCAGCTCGCTGTTCCTGATCCTGATCGCACTGGCCGCATTCGCCCTTCCCCTGCGCTGGGCGCTGGCGGTCGCACTGGCCTGCCTGCTCGGCTACGCCAGCAGCGGCATCTTCGGGCAGCCCCTGCCGGACGGCTACTTCCGCGCACAGGACCTCAACCGCTGGGGCGTGGTGGCCAACTTCCTGATCTCCGCCGCGGTGGTGCTGGCGTTCTCGACCCGGCTGGCATTGGCACTGCGCCAGCGCGAGCTGGAGCTGTCGGCGCTGCGCGAGCGCTTCGCACGCAACGAAGGCATCGTCGCCCTGGCCACCCATGCCGCCTCGGTGGCGCATGAACTGAATACCCCGCTGGCGACGATGACCCTGCTCGCCGACGACGTTGCCGAGCGCAGCGAAGAGCCGGAAGTGCGCGAGGACATGGAAACCCTGCGCGAGCTGCTGGTGCAGTGCCGGGAGCGCGTGCTGGCGCTGGCTGCTCCGGCCTCGGCCGACGCACCGGGCCGCAGCCACTCCAGCGCCCAGCAGGTGCTGGAGCAATGGCGCCTGGTGCGGCCGACCATCGACCTGCACCGCAACGACGATGCGCCGCTGCGGCTGCCACTCGACCCGGGCGTGGGCCATCTGCTGATGGTCCTGCTCAACAACGCCGCCGATGCCGGCGAGAAGGCCGGCCGGCCGCGCGTGGACCTGGACCTGCGCATCGAAGGCGACGACCTGATCGGCGAAGTCCGCGACTACGGCCACGGCTTCGATGCCCGCGCCGCCGTGCTGCCGGGTAAGCTGTTCGGCAGCAGCAAGAGCGAGGGCATGGGCGTCGGCCTGGCCCTGTCCCATGCCACCATCGAACGCCTCGACGGCGAGATGTGGATGCGCCCGGCCCAGGGGGCCGGCAGCCGCGTCGGCTTCCGCCTGCCGCTGGCCCCACGCGAGGACACCCCATGAGCCTTCACCACTCCACCCTGGGCCTGCTGGTCGACGACGACGAGCTGTACCTGCGCACCCTGCAGCGCAGCCTGGCCCGCAAGGGGCTTGAAACGCAGACCGCACAGGATGCCGCCAGCGCGCTGGCACTGGCCCGCCAGCATCCGCCAGCGTTCGCGCTGATCGACCTGAAGCTGGGCAGCGATTCGGGCCTGGCCCTGATCCAGCCACTGCGCGCCCTGCGCGCCGACATGAGGATCCTGCTGGTGACCGGCTACGCCAGCATCGCTACCGCGGTGGAAGCCATCAAGCTCGGTGCCGACGACTACCTGCCCAAGCCGGCGACCGTACCGATGATCCTGCGCGCATTGGGCGAGGAAGACGACGGCCCGGCCGACGATGGCGAAATGGAAGTGCCCGACGCGATGACGCCGATCAGCCGCCTGCAGTGGGAACACATCCAGCAGGCGATGCACGAGACCGGTGGCAATGTCTCGGCAGCCGCGCGCCTGCTCGGCATGCACCGGCGCTCGCTGCAGCGCAAGCTGGCCAAGCGGCCGAGCCCGGAACGCGACCCGACCCGTTGACCGCCGCGGGACGTTCCCGGCTCAGGCCTCCGCCAGCGCCGCCGGCACGGCCTGCCCGCTGCTGAATCGTGGCTCCATTGCGCCCGCCCGCGCCGACGCCGTCTCCTGCAGCAGCGGCGACGGCAGCACGCAGGCCGGATGCATGCGCAGGAATCCATAGATCGCGCCGGCCAGCCCGATCATCAGGCCCGGGGTGAAGGCCGCACGGGTCAACCCGCCGACCATGCCCTGGTGCTCCTCGATCGAAGACACGATCTCGATGGCTGCATCATCCCGCGCATAGGGGCAGCCCTCCGGGTCCAGCGCGGCGGCCAGCACCAGCAGCTCGCGGGTCGACACGTCGCCGTGGCACAGGGTATGGCTGAAACCCCATTTGCCGCGTGCATCGGCCACCGCCCGGCGCATGTCGCGCAACTGCGCCGGGTCGCCGGTACGCGCATACAGGTCGGCGGCCGCCAGTCCGATGCCGACGCTGCCATGGCACCAGGTGGGGAAGTTCTTCTGCCCGTCCTGCAGATGGATGTCGCGCCAGTGCCCGGTATGCGGCTCGAACAATGCCGCCTGGAACGCGAAGGCCTCTTCTGCCAGTTGCCGCCAGGCGGCGCGCTCTGCCGCACTGCCCGCCTGCGAACGTGCCAGCCGTGCCAGCGCCCACCCCATGCCCATCGCACCATGGCCAAAGCCACCGATCGGCTCCCGGAACTGCGGCGTCGGCCAGCGCGCACCGTCGGCATCGACGATCGCCGCATCCTGCATCCGTCGTCCCGCTGCAGCCGCCAGATCCAGCCAGCGCGCGCTGCCGGTGGCCTCGGCCAGCGCCAGCAGCGGCAGGATCATGCCGGACACGCCATCAATCAGTTCGAACTTCACCGGCCCCTGGAAACCACGGCGTTCGGCGGCTTCCGCGCAGTGCTCTGCCAGCGCCAGCAGTGCCGGCCGCTGCAACAGATCGTGCAACGCCAGCAGGGTCCAGATCTGCGAACCGGTGCCGACGAATCCACCGTCGATCTCGGCGGGATGGCGCTCGCACATGGTCTGGAACACCGCAATGGCGCCGTCGATGGCCGGTTCCAGGCCGGCCACCGGATCTGCACGCCCCTGCGCCACTTCACGGCGGTAAGCCGCCAGCGCGAAGGCAATGCCACCCAGGCCGAAGTACAGGTCGGGCTGCACTGGTTGAACCGTCCAGCCGCTGCGGGTCACCTCGGGCGTGATCCAGGTCATCGAGCCGTCTTCACCGTGCACGGCCAGCCGCAGCAGGTTCTCCACCGCGCGCGCTGCGAGTGCGCGCCGACGCGCATCCAGCTCGTCGGCATGCGGCTGCCGTGCCGCATAGCTGTAGCCAGAGCGGGCCTCTGCACGTGCCAGCGCATGCTGGTTCAGGTCGGTAGCCACCAGCGTGCTGCGGATGGTCACGTCTTCCAGATCGATGCGCATCGCGCGCCAGTTGGCAACGATCGAATGGATGCGTGGCGCATCCAGCAGCGATGCGAAGATCGGAATGTCTCCGTAGCGCAGGTCATCCACCTCGCCGCGCACGGTATGCAGGTCCGAAGGTGCAGCCGGTGATACCGCCGCGTTCCTTACCAGCAGGTCGACGGCACGTTCGACTGCCTGGGCTTCGTTGTGCAGGGACGCCGGATGCCAGAGCATCCGCCCGAGCTCGGCATAGGCCATGGTCGGCCGCCGCACATCCCGCACCTGGCACCCTTCGAACCCCGCCAGCAACGGCATCAGCTCGCCCTTCGCATCCAGCGCGCGCAGGCGCCCACTGGCGTCGACGAAGCCTTCGCTGATGTGGTCCCAGTACAGCGAGACATCCGGCTGCGGGCTCGGATGGTTCTGTGCGATGGCGACCTCTGCTTCTACCAGGCCCAGCCGCGCCGGCGCGGTACCGTCTTCGATGATCACCGGCACCTGCACCCGTGGCTGCTCGCCCGGCAGCGCGCCGGCGGCGGACAGGTCCACGCCTTCCATGCCGAGACCGGTGGTGCGGAACGGCACGATACCGGTGCGCAGCACGGAATTGCGCATCAGTTTGACGGCCGTGTCGTAGGCATCGCCCAAGCCTGAGGGTTCGACGTCGATGACGCGCGAAAACACACTTTCGGCGTCGACCACCACCGGCACCGGCCCGACTGCAATCAGGTTCTCAAGATGGATGTCGGTACCACCGACCAGGCGCAGGATCGCCAGCCAGTGACCGAGGCCGCGGTAATAGGCACGCAGCTCTTCATCACCGGAACAATAGCGGTGCGCGGCGAATGCGGCCCAGCCGTGGCTGCCACGATCCACCACGCGGGGCACGCGTACCCGGTCCGCGCCTTCGCCGAAGACTGCGGCAAGCAGGCCATCGAGCGTGGCATCGATGCGCAGCGAGCGCGGCTTGTACATCAGCGTGCCGCCGTCGAACTGCAGCCGCGCCACGGTGCGGCCGCCGCCATGCAGGTCACCCCGCCCCAGCGAGACGGCACGCAACGCGCCTGCCGGCCGGTCGAGCAACTCCGTCAACAGCGCGCGATCACTGCCGATGCGCGCGGCCAGCTCAACCACGGCCGCACATTGCCCTTCGAGCATGCGCGACAGCCGCGGCAACAGCACCGGGTAGCGTCGCTGCAGATGCTCCTGGAAGCCCTCGCTGGTGGCGAGCGCCATGAATTCATCCAGCGCCCCGGCGCTGTCAAGCGGGCCGATGTCACCGCCGCGCGCGGCGGCATGCAGTTCAAGCAGCAGCACGCGATTGAGCTTGAGCTGGGCATGCTCACGAAGCGCCGCATCGCCTTGCCCGTGCAGCAGCGCGCGTTCGTCCGGCCGCAGGTCGAGAACGGGGTCATGCAGGCCAGCCGCCAACGCGGCGCGCGCATCGGCAAGGAAATGTTCGGTGATGCGCGCAAACGCGGCCGCAGCCGGAGAAGCGGTCATTACGCCCCCTGCAAAGTGTCCAGAGTCTGTTCCAGTGGCCGGCACGCAGCGCAAGCCGCTACGTGCCGGCTCGGGCTACATCAACAGCACAGGCAGTGATTGACCACCGACATCGTGGTGGTGCACTCGGTACCACCACCGGTGATCAGGGTGTCGGAGGCCGCCGTGAGCGCGGACTCGGTGGCCGCAGCGCCATAGATGAACAGCGAACCGGCGGGGTTGGCGCACCCATCCACATCGTCCGAGCCGTTGAGCCAGCCGGACACAACATCGTCATTCAGATCCATTCGCAATCTCCTGTCATTCACAACATGAGGCGTTGAGAACGTGGATCGATTCCACGTTCCTTCGGATACGGCCAGTCCCTGGCATCAACTTCATGCTGCGAGCGATACTGGATGACAGGTACTGCCGCCCGTGCACACTGCATCGGCATTCGATGCGGCGTCAAGCTGCGCTGCGGCAGGCACGCGGATGCACGGCACGCGCAACACGGAAGGACGCGTGCATGGCCGGGATGTGAGATGCAGGGATGGCCGGCCGGTGGCCGGCACCTCCAGGGACAGGCTCAGCGCTTCAGCTGCGCAAGAATCTCGCGGGTCATCGGATCGGCGATCGCCACGTCCTCACCCTGCAACGCCGGCAGCAGGCCACTGGCCAGCTGCTTGCCCAGCTCGACACCGAACTGGTCGAAGGCGTTGATGTTCCAGATCACCGATTGCACGTACACGGCGTGCTCGTACATCGAGATCAGCGCGCCCAATGCCTGCGGGGTAAGTGCATCAAGCAGGATCAGCGTGCTCGGACGGCCGCCCGGGTAATCGCGGTGCGGATCGTCGCTGCCCTGGCCATTGGCCAGCGCCTCGGTCTGCGCCAGCAGGTTGGCCAGCAGGGCCTGATGATTGATCGTGTAGGGATCATCGTTATGCACGCAGCCGATGAAATCGGCCGGCACGATGCTGGTGCCCTGGTGCAGCGCCTGGAAGAAGCTGTGCTGCACATCGGTGCCCGCCCCGCCCCACCACACCGGAACGGTGTCGGTGGTGACCGGCTGTCCATCGCGCTGCACGCGCTTGCCCAGGCTCTCCATCACCAGCTGCTGCAGGTAGGCCGGCAGCAGCGCCAGGCGCTGGTCGTAGGTCATCACCGCATGCGTGGCACAGCCCAGCAGGTTGCGGTTCCAGATGTCGGTCAGGCCGTGCAGCACCGGCAGGTTGCGCTCCAGCGGCGCGTCCAGCGCATGCGCATCCATCTGCGCCGCGCCTTCCAGCAGCTGCTCGAAACGCTCGAAGCCGATCGCCAGCGCGATCGGGAAACCGACCGCCGACCACAGCGAATAACGCCCCCCCACCCAGTCCCACATCGGCAGCACGCGATCGGCAGCGATCGCGAACGCCTTGGCGGCACGTTCCGGATTGGCGCTGACGGCATACAGGCGCTCGCTGCCACCGAGCCAGTCGTGCAGGATCTGGCCGTTGAGCAGGGTTTCCTGGGTACCGAAGGTCTTGGAGATGAGGATGCCGGCGGTCTTGGCCGGATCCAGCGTGGCCAGCGTGCGCTGCATCGCGGCGCCGTCCACGTTCGACACGAAATGCACGCGCAGGCGCGCGCCGCTGACCGGGCGCAGCGCATCGGCCACCAGGCGCGGGCCGAGATCGGAACCGCCGATGCCGACGCTGACCACGTCGGTCACGCCGCTGTCTTCCAGCGCGCGCACCAGCACGCCCATGCGCTGGCGGATTTCGCGCGCAGTGGCATAGGCCTCGGCCGCCACCGGCGCATCGACCACATCGCCACGCAGTGCGGTATGCAGCGCAGCGCGGCCTTCGGTCAGGTTGACCTGCTCGCCACGGAACAGGCGGTTGATGGCACCGCCGACATCACGGTCGGCGGCCAGTGCCAGCAACGCCTGCAGCGCCGCGGCATCGTATTTCTGCCGGGCGAAGTTGACATACAACGGACCGACCCGCAGCGCCAGGTCCTGTACGCGGCCGGGTTCGGCAGCGAGCAGGCTGGGAATGCTTGCGCCCTTCAGGCGCTGGGCGTGGGAATGCAGCGAGTCGAATCCGTTGTTCGTTGTCATGCGGCCTGGGTCGGGATCGTGTCGTTGGTGTGGGTGATCTGGTTGCTGCCATCAACGTACACCAGCTTCGGCTTGAAGCTGTCGGCTTCCTGCTCGGTCATGCTGGCGAACGCGGCGATGATGATGATGTCACCGACCTGCACGTGGCGCGCGGCGCCACCGTTGAGCGAGACAACGCCGCTGCCGGCTTCGGCGCGGATGGCATAGGTCGAGAAGCGCGCACCGTTGGTCACGTCCCAGATGTGCACCTGCTCGAACTCGCGGATGCCGGTGGCAGCCAGCAGATTGTCGTCGATGGCGATCGAGCCTTCGTAGTTCAGCTCGGAATGGGTGACGGTGGCGCGGTGGATCTTGGTCTTGAGCAGGGACAGGTGCATGGGGGCGCTGCAACGGCAAAGGAAAGAGCGGATTCTAGCACCCGCTTGGGCGTCGTCAGGGGCCTGCGACAGGACGCTGAAGGCCGTTCAGGCGTCCTCGCCCGGCGGCATTGCCGGGCCCCCACTGGAAGTGCCGTCCATGGACAGGCGGAACACGGCGTGGAAGGCCAGCCCGGCGACCCCGCCGAAGCCCCCTGCAGCCAGCACCAGCAGGCCATAGCCGACCACATCGAAGGTGTCGACGTAACGCAGGCGCTGCAGCAGCGGGCCGCTGTCCTCACCCGGCCAGGTACAGATGGCCATGGCCAGCGCCGCCAGCCCGAAGCCGACCCACACGAAGCGCCCCCGGCGCAGGCGATGCTGAGACTGCTGGAGCAGCGCCATCGGCAGCAGCACCACAACGGCACCGCAGGCGGCCAGCACGAACATCAGACCGCCGCCGTTGAGCGCCGGTAGCGGTGTGCGCCTGAATTCGAGTGCAAACAACAGGCCGCCCAGCAGCTGGGCCGGCAGCATGCCGGCAGCCAGCACCGCCAGGATCGAGGCCTGGGCGAGGCGGCCGGTGTCAGTGGCAGGGATCTTCATGTGCTGTCTCCCGTCCGTGGGAAGGTGGGAGGCGCCCGTTGCGGGCGCCCCGAAGCCGCATGCGGCTCAGAACTCCAGATTGTCGATCAACCGGGTGCTGCCCAGGCGCGCGGCAATCAGTGCCACGCGGCCACCGCCGTCGAAGGTCGGCTCGGCCAGCTCCGGGGTGCGCAGCACGGCGTAGTCGACCTGGAAACCGGCCGCCTGCAGCGCGCCGGTTGCATCGGCCTCGATCTGCGCACGCGACTGGCCAGCCACATAGCCTTCGCGCATGCCCAGCAGGGTGCGGTGAAGGGTCGTCGCGACCGGGCGCTGTTCGGCGCTCAGGTACTGGTTGCGCGAACTCTTGGCCAGGCCATCCTCGTCGCGCACGATCTCCGCGCCGACGATCTGGATCGGGAACGACAACTCCGCCACCATCTGCCTGATCACGGCCAGCTGCTGGTAGTCCTTGCGGCCGAACACCGCCACGTCCGGCTGCACCTGCAGGAACAGGCGCGCCACCACCGTACACACGCCGTCGAAGTGGCCCGGGCGGCTGGCACCCTCCAGCACTTCGCTCACGCCCGGGGCGTGCATCTGCGTGGTCTTGTCCACGCCCAGCGGGTACATCGCCTCCACGCTGGGCAGCCACACGGCGTCGCAGCCGACCTGCTCCAGCCCGGCCACATCGGCCTCGGGGGTGCGCGGGTAGCGACTGAAGTCTTCATTGGGGCCGAACTGGGTCGGATTAACGAAGATGCTCGCCACCACCTTGTCGGCGTACTGCCGCGCCAGGGTCACCAGCGAATGGTGGCCGCCATGCAGGTTGCCCATGGTCGGCACCAATGCCACGCGCAGGCCTTCGCGCTTCCACTGGCCGATCTGCTCGCGCAGTGCGCCGAGCTCGTTGAAGGTCTGGATCATTGGGCGTAGGCGTGCTGTTCGTCAGGGAAGCTGCCGTCGCGCACGGCGTCGGCATAGGCGCGGGTGGCACCGGCCACCGAACCGCCTTCGGCAAGGAAATCCTTGACGAACTTCGGGCGGCGATGACCGCTGTCCAGGCCGAGGAAATCATGCAGCACCAGCACCTGGCCATCGCACTGCGGGCCGGCGCCGATGCCGATGGTCGGCACGTCCACCGCCGCCGTGACCTCGGCAGCAACCGGGGTCGGCACGCATTCGAGCACCATGATGCTGGCACCTGCAGCCGCCACGGCCCTGGCATCTTCCACCAGCTGGCGCGCGGCATCGCCACGGCCCTGGATCTTGAAGCCGCCCAGGCGCAGCACCGACTGCGGGGTCAGGCCCAGATGCGCGCAGACCGGGATCTCGCGCTCGACCAGATAGCGGATGATGTCGACCTTGAAGCCGGCACCTTCGATCTTGACCATCTCGGCACCGGCCTGCAGCAGCTGCAGCGAGGCATCCAGCGCGCGTTCCGGGGTGGCATCGGCGCCAAACGGCAGATCGGCCACCAGCAGTGCACGCTGCAGCACGCGGGCCACGGCGCGGGTGTGGTAGACCATGTCGGCCACGGTCACCGGCAGGGTCGAGTCATGGCCCTGCACGACCATGCCCAGCGAGTCGCCGATCAGAATCAGGTCAACGCCGTTTGCGTCGAAAGTGCGGGCAAAGCCGGCGTCGTAGGCGGTCAACATGACCAGCTTCTGGCCATTGCGCTTGGCCTCGGCCAGGGCGGGAACGGTCCAGGGCTTGCTGTCTGCGTGGGTGCTCATGTGCTGATAACCGGGGGAGATAACCCGGGCATTATCACTCTATCGGCGCGATCCCGCAGGCATCCACCCGCATCACTGCATCCCGCACGCGTCCATGGCCGGGAATGGCCAGATCCGGTGCGATTTCGGCCAGTGGCACCAATACGAAGGCACGCTCGTGCAGGTACGGGTGCGGCACCTGCAGCCCGGGCTGGTCGAGTTCCTGCGCGCCGTACAGCAGCAGGTCCAGATCCAGCGCGCGCGGGCCCCAGTGCACCGCCGGATCACGCACGCGGCCGAAGCGCTGCTCCAGTGCCAGCATCGCCTGCAGCAGCTCATCGGCTGGCAGCGCGGTATCGACCGCGGCCACCGCATTGACGAACGGCGGCTGGTCCTGGTTGCCCCAGGCCGGCGTGGCATACAGGCGCGAGGCCTGCTGCAGGCGGGTCCCGGGCAGCCCGTCCAGCGCGGCAATTGCCGCGCCGACGGTCTCAGCCGCGTCGCCGAGGTTGGCGCCGAGGCCGATCCAGGCAAGGGTCATCGCTTACTCGCCCGCCGCACCGGCCGGGGCACCCGGGCGACGACGACGGCGGCGACGCTTGCGCGGTGCTCCGCTTTCGTCATCTCCCTCTTCGCTGTGCATCGCATCCAACGACGACTCCAGTTCGCGCCCGGACTGCGCCTGCGCCTCGCGCCAGAACTCGACATCGGCGGCGTGCTCGGCCGAAGCCACCTGGCGCAGGCTGAGGAAATCGAACGCAGCACGGAAGCGCGGATGGGTCAGGGTGCGGAACACGCGCTTGCGCTGGCGCGAGCCGAAACGCGACTGCAGCAGCCAGATCTCCTGCATCGGCAGCGAGAAGCGGCGCGGCAGCGCGATGGTGCTCAGCTGCTGCACGGTCACACGGTCGGCGGCACGCCGCTGTGCCTCTTCCGGTGCCACGCCCTGCTTGAGCAGGGTCGCCTGCGCGCGGCAGTAGGCCGGCCACAGCAGCAGCGCGAACAGGAACGCCGGCGAGACCGGCTCGTCATTGGCAACGCGCGCATCGGTGTTGGCCAGGCCCTCGACCAGCATGCGGCGCAGCGCGCCGGTGCGGTTGGACTTGAGCGCCTTGGCACTTTCCGGGAACAGCACATCCAGCAGGCCGTAGCGCTCCAGGCCTTCGAAGCTGGCCACGCCATGCCCGGACAGGAACAGCTTGAGCACTTCCTCGAACAGGCGCGCTGGCGCGGCTTCGTTGAGCAGGCCAGCCAGATGCGGGATCGGCGCGGCGGTGCCCTCTTCGATCTGGAAACCGAGCTTGGCCGCCAGGCGCACCGCACGCAGCATGCGTACCGGGTCTTCGCGGTAGCGCTGCTCGGGGTCGCCGATCAGTTTCATCAGGCGTGCCTGCACGTCTTCGAAGCCGCCGGTGTAGTCACGTACCGAGAAATCCTCGATGGCGTAGTACAGGGCGTTGCAGGTGAAGTCGCGGCGGACGGCATCGTCTTCGATGGAGCCGTACACGTTGTCGCGCACGAGCATGCCGTTTTCCATCTCGCGGTCGCCGCTGCCGTCATCGCTGTTGGCACGGAAGGTGGCCACTTCGATGATCTCGCGGCCGAATACCACGTGGGCCAGGCGGAAGCGGCGGCCGATCAGGCGGCAGTTGCGGAACAGCTGCTTGACCTGTTCGGGCGTGGCGTCGGTGGCCACGTCGAAATCCTTGGGTTGGCCATTGACCAGCAGGTCACGCACCGCGCCGCCGACAAGGTAGGCGCCGAAGCCGGCATCGCGCAGGCGATAAAGCACGCGCAGGGCGTTCGGGCTGATGTCCTTGCGGGAGATCGTGTGCTGGTCGCGCGGGATGACGCGCAGGCTGAACGGTGATGTAGCAGAGGAAATGATGTTGGCGCTTCCGGTTGAAGTTTCGGGATTGCCCAATGGCATCGAGGTGCATATACTAGCGCTCCTGCCTCGGCAGCGACACAGTTACGCTCCCTTCGTCTAGTGGTTAGGACGTGGCCCTCTCAAGGCTAAAACAGGGGTTCGAGTCCCCTAGGGAGCGCCAGTCGCCGCAGCAGGAACCGAAAAAGCCCGCCTCGTGCGGGCTTTTCTGTTTTCCGGGATTGCCGATGGTTGCGGTCGGGTTGGTCGCGTTGGCGCCTCCCTGTTCCTGCGCGGGAGGGGGCGGGCCACCCTTTTCTGGACACGCAAAAGCCCATCCATGGTGCTCGATGGCGCCATCCATGGCGCCAA
>NZ_JASJSU010000104.1:11504-14857 GCF_030237045.1 Stenotrophomonas maltophilia group sp. Smal17 | reverse complement strand
ACGTTTCCGTAATTGCCGGCCAGCGGCCGGCACTACCGACGGATGGTGCGCCAAGGTTGCCGGCCAGCGGCCGGCACGACCGGGTTTTATTCTTCCTCTTCCGGCACATCCTGCGGGTTCAGCGTCTTGCTCGCGCGCTTCGGTGCGGTGAACGGGGTCGGCGTCGGTACGCCCTGCGGACTGTTGCCGTAGATCATCCGCGCGCCGGCATTCAAACCCCCTCCGGCAATCTCCAGCTCAAAACGCTCGGCGTCGCGGCGGCGGATCTGCTCGGCAATCTCGATCGCGTCGTCCTCATCCGCACCCAGTTCCACCAGCGCGGCCTGGCCGAACAGCACCGCCGACTCAAACGTCTCGCGGATCTGGAAGTCGACACCGGCATGGATCAGCCGCAGCGAATGTTCGCGGTCGAACGAGCGCACCATCAGCTTGGCCTGCGGGAACTCATGCGCCACCAGTTCAACGATGCGGTCGGCGGCCTCGGCCTTGTCCACGCACACCGCAATCGCGCGCGCAGTGGCGGCGCCCGAAGCATGCAGCACGTCCAGACGCGTGCCATCGCCGTAATAGATCTTGAAACCGAAGCGCGCCGCGCTCTGGATCATCTCCACATCGTTGTCGATGATGGTCACGTCCACGTCGCGCGCCAGCAGCGACTGGCTGGCAACCTGACCGAAGCGGCCGAAGCCGATCAGCAGCACGCTGCCGGACAGGCCATCGGCCTCGTCCACGCCGTCCATGTTCACCGTCGGCTTCGGCGCAACACGCTTGTAGACCAGTACCACCAGCGGGGTCAGCGCCATCGACAGCACCACCACGGCGGTGAAGTTGGCATTGATCTCCAGGTCGATCACGCCGGCCGATGCGGCGGCGGAGAACAGCACGAAGGCGAACTCGCCACCCTGCGCCATCAGCACGCCGCGATCCAGCGCCTGCGCGTGGTCGCTGCCCATGATGCGCGCGACCACGTAGATGCACAGCGCCTTGGCCGCCATCAACGCCAGCACCAGGCCAAGGATCAACTGCCAGTGCGCGGCCACCACGCTCAGGTCCAGCGCCATGCCCACGCTGAGGAAGAACAGGCCGAGCAGGATGCCGCGGAACGGTTCGATGTCCGCTTCGATCTGGTGGCGGAAGGTCGACTCGCTCAACAGCACGCCGGCCAGGAACGCGCCCATCGCCATCGACAGGCCGGACAGCTGCATCAGCAGCGCCGCGCCCAGCACCACCAGCAGCGCGGCGGCGGTCATCACCTCGCGCGCCTTCGATTCGGCCAGCACCCGGAACAGCGGATTGAGCAGGAAGCGGCCGACCAGCACCAGGCCGACGATGGCACCCACGCCGATCGCCACCGACAGCCAGCGCGAACCCTCGCCATCGGCGCTGCCCGCACTCGGCGCCATCCACGCCACCAGCGCCAGCAACGGCACGATCAGCAGGTCTTCAAACAACAGGATCGAAACGATCTTCTGCCCCGACGGCAGCGCGATGTCACCGCGCTCGGCCAGCAGCTGCATCACCACCGCCGTGGAGGTGAGCACGAAGCCGGTGGCGCCGATGAAGGCCACCTGCCAGGGGAAGCCGAACAGCTTGGCGATGCTGGTCAGCACCAGCGCACAGGTGACGATCTGCAGCGTGCCCAGCCCGAAGATTTCCTTGCGCAGGCTCCACAGGTGCGAGGGCCGCATCTCCAGGCCGATCACGAACAGGAACATCACCACGCCGAGCTCGGCGGTATGCAGGATCGCCTGCGGGTCAGAGAACCAGCCCAGCCCGAACGGTCCGATCGCCAGGCCAGCGGCGAAGTAGCCCAGCACCGAGCCCAGGCCGGCCCGGCGGAACAAAGGCACCATCACCACCGCCGCGCCCAACAGGGCCACGACCTTGACCAGCTCGCTGGTCGCTGCTTCTACCGCCATGCGGTGCTTTCCCCAAGATCCAGAATCGGGTTCAACAATAGAGCAATGCCGATGACGGCAATAGCACGCATGTTGCGTCGGATTGTCTTGGAGGTGGAACGATGTGGGGAGTGACTCCTCAGATCATCCTGAAACCATGTCTTGTAGAGTCGAGCCATGCTCGACTGCTTTTGGCCTCAGCGCGCGGAGCAGTCGAGCATGGCTCGACTTTACAGAGAGCCACCCCGGCAAAACGCGGCGTAATCGATATACCCCGGGAACGGCACCCCCGGCGCGCACACCGGGCAGTGCGGGTCCGGCCGGATGCCGGTCTCGCGGAAGCGCATGCCCAGCGCATCGAAGCGCAGCAGGCGCCCGACCAGCGGCTCACCGATGCCCAGCAGCAGCTTCAGCACCTCGGTGGCCTGCAGAACCCCGGCCAGCCCTGGCAGCACGCCCAGCACCCCTGCCTCGGAACAGTTCGGCGCAAACTCCGGCGGCGGCGGCTCCGGGAACAGGCAGCGGTAGCACGGTGCCACGCCGCGCTGGCGGCCGGCGTCAAACACGCTTACCTGGCCGTCAAAGCGCTCGATGGCGGCATACACCAGTGGCTTGGCGTGCTTGATGCAGGCGTCGTTGAGCAGGTAGCGCAGCGGGAAGTTGTCCGAGCCATCCAGCACCACGTCCACGCCGTCCAGATGCGCGTCCACGTTCTCGGAAGTGACGCGCTCGGGTACCGCCTCCACTTCGATCGACGGGTTCAGCGCCAGCAGCCGCTCGCGCGCGGAATCAACCTTGAGCTGGCCGACACTGGCCTCCGTATGCACGATCTGCCGGTGCAGGTTGCTGCGCTCCACGCGGTCGTGGTCGGCGAAGCGCAGATGCCCTACCCCGGCCGCAGCCAGATAGAAGCCGGCCGGTGCGCCCAGCCCACCCGCGCCCAGCACCAGCACGCGCGACTGCTGCAGGCGGCGTTGGCCGGCCTCGCCCACCTGCGGCAGCAGCAGGTGGCGCGAATAGCGGTCGTAGAAGTCGCGGTCGGCCGCACTGGTCAGCGGCTGCACCAGCGGCAGCACCTGCTCGCGCCAGGCCACGGTACCGCCTGTCACGGAAGCGACGTTGGCATACCCGGCCTCCCTCAGGAACAGCGCGGCATCGGCCGAGCGCTTGCCGCTCTGGCAGATCAGCAGGATTTCCTGGTCGTGCCGCGGCAGATGCGCGGCCGGGTCGGCCTGCAGCGCGCCCTTGGCCACGCCACGCGCGCCCTCGGCCATGCCCCCGGCCCGTTCGTGCGCCTCGCGCACATCGATCAGCACCGCGCCATGGGCCAGGCGCTCGCGCGCCTGCGCGGGGGAAATCTCTTGGATGCTCATGGCCGCATTATCGCGCAGGTGGTGCCGGGCCGCCTTGACCGATATCCGCAAACGCGGGGGTAGTGGGGGGGGGGGGGGGGGG
>NZ_JASJSU010000104.1:0-11494 GCF_030237045.1 Stenotrophomonas maltophilia group sp. Smal17 | reverse complement strand
CCCCCCCCCCCCCCACTACCCAGCGCGAACGAAGAAGGCGGCCCTGAGGCCGCCTTCTTCTGCATCACTTGCCCTTGACGTGCTTCATCAAGCGCCGCTTGGCCTTGACCTGCCGCTCGGTGAGGACGTTCTTCTTGCCCTCGTACGGGTTGGTACCCTCGCGGAAGATGAAGCTCACCGGGGTGCCGATCAGCTTGAAGCGCTTGCGGAAGAAGTTCTCCAGGTAGCGCTTGTACGATTCCTGCAGCTCCTTCAGGCGCGTGCCGTGCACAATGAAGGTCGGCGGGTTTGCGCCGGCCGGGTGCACGTAACGCAGCTTGGAGACGTGGCCGCGGATGGTCGGCGGCGGGTTGGTCTCGTAGGCCACTTCCAGCGCCTTGTTCACTTCGCTGGTGGTGAAGGTCTTGTTGGCCGACTCGTGCGCGCGGTGCACGGCACGGAACAGCTCGCGCAGGCCCGAGCCATGCTTGGCCGAGATGCGTACCGATTCGGCCCACGGCACGAAGCCCAGCTTCAGCGACAGCAGCGTCTCGGCCTGCTCGCGCTGGTACTCGGTCAGGCCATCCCACTTGTTGATGGCGATGACCAGCGCGCGGCCGGCATCGAGCACGGCGCCGAGCACGGTGGCGTCCTGGTCGGTCACGCCTTCGGTGGCATCCAGCATCAGCACGGCCACCTGGCACTGCTCGATCGACTGCATGGTCTTGACCACCGAGAACTTCTCGACGACCTCGTCCACGCGCGAGCGGCGGCGCAGGCCGGCGGTATCGATCAGGCGGTACTCGCGGCCGTCACGCTCCAGGTCCACCGCGATCGAGTCGCGCGTGGTGCCCGGCACGTCGGAAGCGATCATGCGCTCCTCGCCGAGGATGCGGTTGACCAGGGTCGACTTGCCCACGTTGGGGCGGCCGACGAAGGCGATGCGGATGCGGTTCGGATCGTTGTCCAGCTCTTCGCCGCTGCCTTCTTCGGGCAGGCGCTGGATCACTTCGTCCAGCAGGTCGTCCAGGCCCTGGCGATGCGCCGCCGACACGGTCAGCATCTCGCCGAAGCCGTAACGGGCGAATTCCGAACGCACGCTGTCCTCGTCGGTGCCGTCGATCTTGTTGATCAGCAGCAGCGTCGGGCGCGACAACTTGCGCAGCCAGGCCAGGATCTCATCGTCCATCGCCGACGTACCCTCACGGGCGTCGACCACGAACAGGATCAGGTCCGCTTCCGCCGCAGCGGCGCGAGCCTGGCGGGTGGTGGCACCGGCCAGGCCCTCTTCCTCTTCCGCGATACCGCCGGTGTCGACGACGAGGAAATGGTTGTCCTCGTCCAGACGGCAGACACCGTAGTTGCGGTCGCGGGTGACGCCGGGCTGGTCATGGACCAGCGCGTCACGGGTGCGCGTCAGCGCATTGAAAATAGTCGACTTGCCGACATTCGGCCGTCCAACCAGGGCGACCAAAGGCAGCATCGCGATTACTCCAATTTTTAATTTGCCAACCGGAAGGCGGTCAGCTTGCCATCAACGTTCTGCACCAGCAGCACCCCGTCTGCGACGACCGGCTGGGCCAGCAGGGCGTCACCGCCACTCTTCGCCCGTGCCGCCATCGCACCATCGGAGGTCTTCAACCAGTGCACGTATCCCTTGTAGTCACCGACGACCACGTAATCACCCTGCAGCACCGGGCCGGTCAGCGAACGACGCGCCAGCTCGGTCTGCGACCACATGGCCGCGCCGGTCGCCTTGTCCAGGCCGAACACGCCGCCCTTGTTGTCGGTGACGAACACATTGCCGGACGACACCGCCACGCCACCGGCACCGCCATGGTCGCGCGCCCACAGCGGGCGACCGGTCGGGCCTTCGATGGCCATGGTCTGGTTCTTGAAGCTGCTCACGTAGAGGGTGTTGCCCTCCAGTACCGGAGCACCGTCAACGTCGGCCATGCGCTCAAGCTCGGTACGGCCTTCGCCGTTGCCGATGTTCTGCTCCCACAGCGTGCGGCCATCCTGCTGGGCCAGGGCCGCAACCGCGCCCTCGTCCTTGCCGATGAACAGCACGCCCGGGCCGGTGACCACCGGCGCGTTGCCGCGCACGGTCAGCGCCGGCAGTTCGCTCGGGTTGAACCACTTCTGGGTGCCGTTGCCGGCATCGAAGGCGGTCACGCGGCCATCGTTGCTGCGCACGAACACCAGGCCCTGGGCCACGGCCGGTGCGGCAATGACTTCACCCGGAACACGGGCACGCCACTTCTCGCTGCCGTCGTTGATGTCCAGGGCGATGACCTGGCCATCCAGCGTGCCGATCACGACCAGGTTCTCACCGACACCCGGGCCGCCGGACAGGCGCAGCTTCGGCTTCTTCTTTTCCTTCTGCGGCTCCCAGGTCCAGACCTTCTTGCCGGTCTGCAGGTCGATGGCGTGCACGCCACCGGTGATCGCCGCGGCGAACACGTGGCCGTTGGCCACTGCCGGGCCCTGGCGCACGCCGATGCGGCGCTCGCCCTTGCCGAGGTTGACCGACCAGGCCTTGTTGACCTTGACGCTGGGCTCGAACTTGACCAGCTCAGCCGGCTCCTGGGCCTTCTTCGCTGCCGCGTCCTTGCCGGCGAACCAGCCCTTCACGGTGCTGCAGCCGGTCAGGGCCATGCCCATCAGGAGCACGGTGGCGACGCGGGTGATCATGACCTTCTGACTCATCAAACCGACTCCGCAGGGGCGGCGACCGTGCCGCCGGCATCCATAACCTTGGTTTCCAGCAGGCGCCGCTGCGGCGCTGCCACGTCCAGCGACTTCAGCGCCTTCTCGTACTGTGCACGGGCGTCGTCACGCTTGCCCTGCGCCATCAGCGCATCGCCATGGATTTCCAGGCTGCTGCTGTCGGTGGCGCTGCCCAGCAGCTTGATCGCCTCGTCGCTCTTGCCGGTGGCCACCAGCAGGCGCGCCACTCGCTGGTCGACCACGCGCTGCAGGTCACCTTCGACCTTCACGCCGCGCAGGGTGGCCAGCGCCTCTTCGTTCTTGCCGGCGTCGACCTGGGCCTTGGCCAGCTGCAGCGCCGCGAGGTCGCCGTAGATGCTGGACGGGCCGGCTTCAAGCGCCTTCACTGCCTTGGAGGCATCGTCGAGCTTGTTCTGCTGCAGGCCGAGCAGCGCCTTCTGGTACTCGACATTGGCCGAGGCCAGCTTGCCGCCCTGATCCTTCTGGTACCACTGCCAGCCGGCGATGGCACCGATGGCGATGACCACGCCACCAAGGATGCTGGCGCCATTCTTCCGCAGCCAGCTGCGGACGCGTTCACTTTGTTCGTGCTCGTCGAGCAGATCGTCGATCGCCATGCGTACTCTCGCCCCGCCCATCGGGAGGGACCATTGGGTTTAATCGAAGGTGGTGAAACCGCGCCTCAGTGCGAAACCGGGACTACGGAGCCTTCAGAGGATACCTGAAAGCGTGCCACGTTGGCTCGCTGGTAGGGGGTCAGATCGACGATAGCGCCGTTCTGCTGAACCTGGACCGCCGAGGCGTTGCCCAGGGTCACCCGGGTCACCTGGCCCGGGGTGAAGCTGCGGCTTTCGCCGGACTTGATCAGTGCCTTCTCGACGGTGGCACCGTCCGGGCCGCCGATATCGACCCAGCTGTCGCCGCTGAACTGCATGTCCAGCGTGTTGGCGGCGGCGGCCGGCGCCGGGGCCGAACGCGGCACCGGGGCCAGCGAGGCCACGTACGGGGTCGCGGCCGGCTTGCTGGCCGGGACGCTCGCCACGTCAACCGGGGTGGCCGGCTCGACGCCCGCGGCGGACGGAGCCACCGGCACCGCAGCCGGGATCGCGTCCAGCGAGGCGGTGTTCGGCGACGGGGTGGCGCTACCGTCGAAGTGGCCACGGGTGGCAAACCACACCGGCACGGCCAGGACCGCGGTGATGCCGACATAGAGCATGCGCCGGCCGAGGTTCTCGGCAATGCGGCGCGCGCGCGGGGTATGGGTATGGCTGACCAGGGTGGGCGGGACCACCGGGCCGACCTGGGCCTGCTCCAGCAGCTGGCTCACATCCACGTTGAGCAGGCGCGCATAGCTGCGCAGCTGGCCACGCACGAACACCGGCGCGCCGAGCTTCTGCCATTGTTCCTCTTCCAGCGACTTGACCACCTGGACCGGCATGCGCAGGCGCGTACCGACATCCTCGAGGGTCAGTCCGGCCGCTTCGCGGGCCTGGCGCAGGCGGGTGCCGCAGCCGGCCGCAGTCTCGAGAGCGCTCACAGTCTGGTCATCAATCACAATGCATCAACCCTGGAGTTAGGAGCCCGCTTCCTGCGGAAATTCCTGTCGAATCCGCTGGAGATAGCGATCAGATGCCGCCCGATCGCCCAGCCGCGCTTCGATTTGAGACGCAAGTTGTAACACGGAACGCGTTGCGGGTGCAGCCGCAATCCTACGTTCGGCGAAGGCCCGGGCCTCCATGTAGCGGCCCTGGCGGAAGCTGAGCTGGGCCATCGCCTCGAGTGCGACCGGGTTGTCAGGCAGTGTCGTCAGCGCCGCGCGAAGGTCGCGTTCGGCACGCTCGAACTGGCCGGCATCCAGTGCGCAGCCGCCCGCATTGGCCTGTGCCTCGGCCGGCGTGGCATAGCCCGGCGCCTGCAGCGCGCGGTCGAACCAGACCAGCGACTCGGCCGGCCGGCCCTGCTGGCACAGCCAGGCACCGTAATTGTTGAGGATGTCGCCACGCTGCGGCGCCAGTTCGGCGGCCCTGCGGAAGCTCTCGCCAGCCTGCGGGGTGCGGCCACGACGCTCGTCGATGCCGGCCAGCAGCACCAGCGCGTCCGGGGCCTCCGGCGCCAGCTTCTGCGCCTCACGGGCCTTGCGCTCGGCCGCATCGAGGTTGCCGACCTGCATGTCGCGGGCGGCCAGCGCGAGCAGATCCTGCCAGCGCACCTGGCGGCGGACGTTGTCCGGATCGCGGACCGAGTACACCGGCGCCAGGCTGGGGCCCAGCTTGGCCTTGGGTTGGGATTTGCAGCCGCTGACCGAGAGGGCCAGCACGCCTGCGAACAGGGCCAGCCAGAGGCGGTCAGGCCGCGGCATCGCTCCCCTTCCCCGCCTGCAGCGTCTTGTTGAACTCCGCCTGGCGGCGGGTGCGGTCCATCACCTGGCCCTTGAGCTGGCCACAGGCAGCGTCGATGTCGTCGCCACGGGTACGCCGGACCATGGTCAGCACGTTGCTGTCGAGCAGGATCTTCTGGAAGGCACGGATGTGCGCTTCTTCCGAACGCTCGTACCGGGTGCCCGGGAACGGGTTGAACGGAATCAGGTTGACCTTGCCCGAATCCTTGGCCTGCACCGCGTTGTCGAACTGGCGCATCAGGCGGGCCAATTCACGGGCATGCTCGGGCTTGTCGTTGATGCCCTTCATCAGGGTGTATTCGAAGGTGACCGATTCGCGGCGCTTGTTGGCGCGCAGGTAGCGTGCGCACGAGGCCATCAGCTCGGCGATCGGGTACTTCTTGTTGAGCGGCACCAGGGTCTCGCGCAGCGCATCGTTGGGCGCATGCAGCGACACCGCCAGCGACACGTCGCTTTCGGCCGACAGGCGATCGATCTGCGGCACCAGGCCGGAGGTCGACAGGGTCACGCGCTTGTTGGCCAGACCGTAGCCCAGGTCGTCGCGCATCACGCTCATGGCGCGCACGACGTTGTCGAAATTCATCAGCGGCTCGCCCATGCCCATCATCACCACGTTGGTGAGGCGGCGCATCTGGTGCGGCACGTTGCCCAGGTGGCGTGCGGCAACCCACACCTGGCCGATGATCTCGGCGGTGGTCAGGTTGCGGTTGAAGCCCTGGGTGGCGGTGGAGCAGAACGTGCAGTTCAGGCCGCAACCGACCTGCGAGGACACGCACAGCGTGCCGCGGGTCTTGTCGGGGATGTACACGGTCTCGATGGCGTTCTTGCCATCCACGCCCATCGCCAGCAGCCACTTGTGGGTGCCGTCGGCGGAGGGCTTGTCGAACACGATGTTCGGAACCAGCACCTCGGCATGGGCCTGCAGCTTGGCGCGCAGGACCTTGCCGAGGTCGGTCATTTCATCGAAGTCGGTGACGTAGCGATGGTGGATCCACTTCATCACCTGATGGGCACGGAACTTCTTCTCGCCGAGAACCTCGACGAAAAACTTCTCCAGGCCCGCGCGATCGAGGTCGAGCAGGTTCTGCTTGCCAGCCGTGGGTGCCGACTTCGGCAGCGGCTGGATGGCGGGGGACTGTACGACCTCGTTCACGGCATTACTCTCAGCGCGAAACGACTTCGGTGGCGGCGAAGAAGTAGGCGATTTCAATCGCGGCATTCTCGACCGAGTCCGAGCCGTGGGCGGCGTTGGCATCGATGGATTCGGCGAAGTCGGCGCGGATGGTGCCCGCAGCGGCTTCCTTCGGGTTGGTGGCGCCCAGCAGGTCGCGGTGGGCCAGGACGGCGTTCTCGCCTTCCAGGGCCTGGATCATCACCGGGCCGGAGATCATGAACTCGACCAGCGCGTTGAAGAACGGACGCTCGCGGTGCACGGCGTAGAAGCCTTCGGCTTCACGGCGCGACAGCTGCTTGTACTTGGCGGCCACGACCTTCAGGCCGGCCTTCTCGAAGCGGGCGTAGATTTCGCCGATGACGTTCTTGGCAACGGCGTCCGGCTTGATGATCGAAAGGGTGCGCTCCAGCGCCATGGGATGTCTCCAATGGAATCGGGCCGCTGATGGCCCGAAGGGTAACATGAAAAAAACCCGCGTCGGGACGCGGGCTTAGCCTGATAAACGTAGGCGAATTGTAAAAGATAAAGCGCTGGCGTGGTAGTGCCGGCCGCTGGCCGGCAGGCTGGCGCCCCCCCCCCCGCCACTACCCTTTGCGCCCATTCACCCACCTGAGCGGATTCTGACCGCCCCGGGCATTTTTGCTGCACTGCAAAATGCCATACGCTACCGTCTGGTCCTAGTATCAAACAATCGTTTGATTAAGGTCTGCCCGCCGATGGCCAAACCCGCCCACTTCTCGACCAAGGACCGCATCCTCGGTGCCGCCGAGGAGCTGTTTGCCCAGCACGGCTTCGCCGGCACCTCGCTGCGCCAGGTGACCAGCCAGGCCGACGTCAACATCGCAGCGGTCAATTACCACTTCGGCTCCAAGGAAAACCTGGTCAACGAGGTGTTCCGCCGCCGCATGGACGAGATGACCGGTGCCCGCCTGGCGCAGCTCGAGCGCGCCCGCAGCGAACATCCCGGGCAGCTGCGCCCGGTGCTGGCCGCCTTCGTCGAGCCGGCGCTGGCGCTGGCCCAGGACCGCCAGAACGGCGGTGCCTTCGTGCGCGTGATCGCGCGCGCCTACGCCGAGAAGAACGACAACCTGCGCAAGTTCCTGTCCGACCACTACGGCCACGTGCTGCGTGCGTTCGGCAAGGCGATTGCCGAATGCGCGCCCGACCTGAGCAAGGAAGAGCTGTACTGGCGCCTGGACTTCCTGGCCGGCTCGCTCACCTATGCCATGGCCGACTTCGGGCTGATCAAGCGTCCCGCCGGTGTCACCGAAGCGGCGCATCGTGCCCATGCCGCCCACGAACTGATCCATTTCGCCGAAGCCGGGTTCCGCGCCGCCGCACGCGCCAGCGCCCTGCCCGCTTCCCCGTGATTCCACCGGGTGTGACCCACCCAGTAACTGCTGACCAACAAAGGCCCTACACCATGTCCAATTCCCTGCTAGTCCGCCGCGCCGCCGTGCTGGGTGCCGGCGTCATGGGTGCCCAGATCGCCGCCCACCTCACCAACGCTGGCGTCGACACCGTGCTGTTCGACCTGCCCGCCAAGGAAGGTCCGGCCGACGGCATCGTGCTGAAGGCGATCGCCAACCTGGGCAAGCTGAGCCCGGCGCCGCTGGCCAGCAAGTCGCTGGCCGAGGCCATCACCCCGGCCAACTACGAATCCAGCCTGGAGCAGCTGAAGGACTGCGACCTGATCATCGAGGCCATCGCCGAGCGCATGGACTGGAAGCAGGACCTGTACAAGAAGATCGCGCCGTTCGTGGCCGACCACGCCGTGCTGGCTTCCAACACCTCGGGCCTGGGCATCAACAAGCTGGCCGACGTGCTGCCCGAGCAGCTGCGCCACCGCTTCTGCGGCGTGCACTTCTTCAACCCGCCGCGCTACATGCACCTGGCCGAGCTGATCCCGGCCACCACCACCGACGCCGCCGTCCTGGAAGGCCTGGAAGAATTCCTGGTCACCACCCTGGGCAAGGGCGTGGTGTACGCCAAGGACACCCCGAACTTCATCGGCAACCGCATCGGCGTGTTCTCGATCCTGTCCACCATCCACCACACCCAGCAGTTCGGCCTGGGCTTCGATGAAGTGGACGGCCTGACCGGCCCGCTGGTCGGCCGCCCGAAGTCGGCCACCTACCGCACCTCCGACGTGGTCGGCCTGGACACCATGGCCCACGTCATCAAGACCATGGGCGACACGCTGCCGAACGATCCGTGGCATGAATTCTTCAAGTCGCCGAAGTGGCTGGACGCGCTGATCGCCAAGGGCGCGCTGGGCCAGAAGACCGGTGCGGGCATCTTCCGCAAGGTCGGCAAGGACATCGTGGTGCTGGACCTGGAGAAGCAGGACTACCGCCCGGCCGACCGCAGCGCGGCACCGGAAGTGGTCGAGATCCTGAAGATCAGGAACCCGGCCGAGAAGTTCGCCAAGCTGCGCGAGAGCCAGCACCCGCAGGCGCAGTTCCTGTGGGCGACCTTCCGCGACCTGTTCCACTACAGCGCCTACCACCTGGCCGACATCGCCGAGACCGCGCGCGACGTCGACCTCGCCATCCGCTGGGGCTACGGCTGGTCGCTGGGCCCGTTCGAAACCTGGCAGGCCGCTGGCTGGAAGCAGGTCGCGCAGTGGATCGCCGATGACATCGTCGCCGGCAAGAGCATGAGCAACGCCCCGCTGCCGGACTGGGTGTTCGATGGCCGCGATGGCGTGCACGCCGCCGAGGGCAGCTACAGCCCGTCGCGCAACGCCAAGCTGCCGCGCTCGTCGCTGCCGGTGTACCAGCGCCAGCGTTTCCCGGATCCGCTGCTGGGCGAGACGTTCGCGCCGGGCGAGACCGTGTTCGAGAACGACGGCCTGCGCATGTGGCATGACGGCGACGGCATCGCCGTGGTCAGCTTCAAGACCAAGATGAACACCGTGTCCGACCAGGTGCTGGACGGCCTGCAGGAATGCGTCAGCCGCGCCGAGAAGGACTTCCAGGGCCTGGTGATCTGGCAGCAGAAGGAACCCTTCTCCGCCGGTGCCGACCTGGCCGGTGCCCTCGGCCTGCTGCAGGCCGGCAAGGTCGACCAGTTCGAAGAGATGGTCGCCAACTTCCAGCGCACCAGCCAGCGCATCAAGTACTCGCTGGTGCCGGTGGTGGCTGCCGTGCGCGGCCTGGCCCTGGGTGGCGGCTGCGAGTTCCAGATGCACAGCGCCAAGACCGTGGCCTTCCTGGAAAGCTACATCGGCCTGGTCGAGGCCGGCGTGGGCCTGCTGCCGGCCGGCGGTGGCCTGAAGGAACTGGCCGTGCGCGCCTCGCAGGCCGCCGGCCCTGGCGGTGACGTGTTCGCCGAACTGAAGAAGACCTTCGAGACCGTGGCGATGGCCAAGGTGTCCAACTCGGCGGTCAACGCCAAGGAACTGGGCCTGCTGCGCAGCACCGACAAGGTGGTGTTCAACAGCTACGAGGCGCTGCACATCGCCAAGGCCGAAGCCCGTGCGCTGGCCGAAGCGGGCTACCGTCCGCCGCTGCCGGCACGCCGCATCCAGGTGGCCGGTGACGTGGGTATCGCCACCTTCAAGATGATGCTGGTCAACATGCTGGAAGGCCGTTTCATCAGCCCGTACGACTACGAGATCGCCGAGCGCATCGCCACCGTCCTGTGCGGCGGCAAGGTCGACCGCGGCACCCTGGTCGACGAAGAGTGGCTGCTGACCCTGGAGCGCAAGCACTTCGTCGAACTGGCCCAGCAGGAAAAGACCCAGGCCCGCATCGCGCACATGCTGAAGACCGGCAAGCCGCTGCGGAACTGACGGAAGACATCGGTAGTGCCGGCCGCTGGCCGGCAACCTCTTCCAACCCCTATTCAAGAGATCACTGCAATGACCAAGCAAATCCAGGACGCCTACATCGTCGCCGCCACCCGTACCCCGGTTGGCAAGGCGCCCAAGGGCATGTTCCGCAACACCCGCCCCGACGACATGCTTGCGCACGTGCTGCGCAGCGTCGTCGCACAGGCCCCGGGCGTGGACGTCAACCGCATCGATGACGCGATCATCGGCTGCGCCATGCCGGAAGCCGAGCAGGGCATGAACGTGGCGCGCATCGGCGTGCTGCTGGCCGGCCTGCCCAACACCATCGCCGCGCAGACCGTGAACCGCTTCTGCTCTTCCGGCCTGCAGGCCGTGGCGCAGGCCGCCGACGCGATCCGCCTGGGCAACGCCGACCTGATGCTGGCCGGTGGCACCGAATCGATGTCGATGGTGCCGATGATGGGCAACAAGATCGCGATGGCACCGAGCGTGTTCGACAACGACCACGTCGCCATCGCCTACGGCATGGGCATCACCGCCGAGAAGGTGGCCGAGGAATGGAAGGTCTCGCGCGAAGACCAGGATGCGTTCGCCCTCGCCTCGCACCAGAAGGCCATGGCCGCGATCCAGAACGGTGACTTCAAGGACGAGATCAGCCCGTACGAGATCGTCTCGCACCTGCCGGACCTGGCCGATGGCCAGCGCATCATCACCCGCAACAAGGTGGCCGACACCGATGAAGGCCCGCGTCCGGATTCCTCGGCCGAAGGCCTGGCCAAGCTGCGCCCGGTGTTCCGCAACGGTCAGTTCGGCGGCACCGTCACTGCCGGCAACTCCTCGCAGATGAGCGATGGCGCCGGCGCCGTGCTGCTGGCTTCGGAGCAGGCGATCAAGGATTACGGCCTGACCCCGCTGGCGCGTTTCGTCAGCTTCTCGGTGGCCGGCGTGCGTCCGGAAGTGATGGGCATCGGCCCGATCGCCGCGATCCCGAAGGCACTGAAGCAGGCCGGCCTGACCCAGGACCAGCTGGACTGGATCGAGCTCAACGAAGCCTTCGCCGCGCAGTCGCTGGCGGTGATCCGCGATTGCGGCCTGGACCCGAGCAAGGTCAACCCGCTGGGCGGCGCGATCGCCCTGGGCCACCCGCTGGGTGCGACCGGCGCGATCCGTACCGCGACCCTGCTGCACGGCCTGCGTCGTCGCCAGCAGAAGTACGGCATGGTGACGATGTGCATCGGCACCGGCATGGGCGCGGCGGGTATTTTCGAGGCGCTGTAAGGTTCAAGGCGTTGCCTCGTTGGGCTTCATGGCGTGGGCCGGGTCGGCAGGGCTGCGCGGGACACGCCGTGAACCCCCCCTCCGGGGTCCGGCCCAGCCGCTGGCGGCTGTGCGTTCGGGCGCTTGCGAAGCAGTGCTT
>NZ_JASJSU010000103.1:0-14873 GCF_030237045.1 Stenotrophomonas maltophilia group sp. Smal17 | reverse complement strand
CGGCATGGATGCGGCGGCCAAGCCCCCATGGACGGGTTTACGGCGTCCCCTGCCACCGGACCCACCCCGCCTACCCACAGGAAGCCGGCTTTTGCTGTTGCTGTTGCCGGCCAGCGGCCGGCACTACCGCGGGTGCAGGGCGCAGCCCTGCCGAGCCCCCCAAACCCTTACTGGAGCAGGGAACGCAGCATCCAGGCGTACTTCTCGTGGGTCTGCAGGCGCTGGGTCATCAGATCCTCGGTCGGGGCATCGTCACCCTTGGCCGCCACGTCCAGCACTTCACGTGCCGTACGGCAGACCGCTTCGTTGGCGACCACCAACTGGCGTACCATTTCACGCCAGTCCGCACTGTCGGTCAGGCCCGGTTCCTCGGCGATCGAGGTCAGCGCAGCAAATTCCCGGTAGGAGCCCGGGGCATTGAAGCCCAGCGCGCGGATGCGCTCGGCCACGTCGTCCAGTGCTGCCCACTGCTCGGTGTACTGCGTCTCGAACATGGTGTGCAGCGAGTTGAACATCGACCCGGTCACGTTCCAGTGGAAGTTGTGCGTCTTCAGGTAGAGCGTGAACGCATCGGCCTGGAAGCGCGACAGACCGTCGGCGATCTTCTTGCGGTCGCCCTGGGTGATCCCGATATCGATGTTCGGTGCCGACGGTGCCGCCGCTGCAAGCTTCTGCTTGCCGGTCTTGGCCTTGGTCGTGCTCTTGGTCTTCGCCATGGGGTTCCTCCTTGTGGAATCGTTGGCCTTCACAATAAACCGGTCGTGATGACTGGTCGCTTTCAAAGTTTTGAACGAACCGATTGATGAACTCTATCGATAAAAATCCATCGCCCCGCCTGCGACAACAGCGTGCCGCCATCGACGGCGCCATGAGCCGCGACCGGGGCCGTCTGCTGGGAATGCTCTCGCGTTGCCAGGCCAAGCCACAGGATGCGGCGTTGGCCGCCACCTTCGAGCAGGCCTTGCAGGCATCGGTGCAGCGCCGGCAGATGCGGGCGCAACAGCAGCCATCCATTACTCTGGACCCGCAGCTGCCGATTGCGCGTGAAGCCGACGCGATCATCGAGCTGATCCGCGACCACCAGGTGGTGGTGATTGCCGGCGAAACCGGTTCGGGCAAGACCACCCAGCTGCCGAAACTGTGCCTGGCCGCGGGCCGTGGCCAGGCTGGCATGATCGGCTGCACCCAGCCGCGACGGATTGCCGCACGTGCGGTGGCCAGCCGCGTGGCGCAGGAACTGCAGAGCGAACTGGGCCAGCTGGTCGGCTTCCAGGTGCGCTTCAACGACAAGGTCAGCGACGACAGCCGCATCAAGTTCATGACCGACGGCATCCTGCTGGCGGAGATCGCCAGTGACCGCTGGTTGTCGAACTACGACACGATCATCGTTGACGAAGCGCACGAACGCAGCCTCAACATCGACTTCCTGCTGGGCTACCTGAAGCAACTGCTGCGCAAGCGCCCGGACCTGAAGCTGATCGTCACCTCGGCCACCATCGACACCGGTCGTTTCGCCGAGCATTTCGACAATGCGCCGGTGATCAGTGTCGAGGGCCGCACCTTCCCGGTGGAAGTGCGTTACCGCGCGCTGGAAGGCGAGGGCGAAGACCAGGGCGAGCGCACCGTCAACGATGCCATCGTGTCGGCCATCGACGAGATCACCCGCCTGGATGCGCGCGGCGACGTGCTGATCTTCCTGCCTGGCGAACGTGAGATCCGCGACGCGCACCAATCGCTGGAGCGCCGCAAATACCGCAATACCGAAGTGCTGCCGCTGTACGCGCGGCTGTCCAACCAGGACCAGGACCGGGTGTTCAACCCCGGCCCGAACCGGCGCATCGTGCTGGCCACCAATGTGGCCGAAACCTCGCTGACGGTGCCGCGCATCCGCTACGTGGTCGATCCCGGCTTTGCCCGCGTCAAGCGCTACAGCCCGCGCAACAAGCTGGATCGCCTGCATATCGAGCCGATCTCGCAGGCAAGCGCCAACCAGCGCAAGGGCCGTTGCGGTCGTATCGCCGAGGGCATCTGCTATCGCCTATACGCCGAAGCTGATTTCCAGGCGCGGCCGGAGTTCACCGATCCGGAAATCCGCCGCTCCAGCCTGGCCGGGGTGATCCTGCGCATGCTGCAGCTGGGCCTGGGCCGCATCGAGGACTTCCCGTTCCTGGAAGCACCCGATGAGCGTGCGGTGGCCGATGGCTGGCAGCAGCTGACCGAGCTGGGCGCGATCGATGCCGAGCGGCGCATGACCACCGTCGGCAAGCAGATGGCACGCCTGCCGGTGGACGTGAAGCTGGCGCGCATGCTGGTGGCCGCGCAGGCCGCCGGCTGCCTGCGCCCTATGCTGGTGATCGCCTCGTTCCTCGGCATCCAGGACCCGCGCGAGCGACCGCCCGAGGCGCGCGGCGCGGCCGACAGCGCACATGCGCAGTTTGCCGATGGCCGCTCCGAGTTCGTCGGCGTGCTGCGCCTGTGGGACGCCTACCGGCAGGCCCATGAAGACCTGACCCAGTCCAAGCTGCGCGACTGGTGCGGTCGCCATTTCCTGGGTTTCCTGCGCATGCGCGAGTGGCGCGAGCTGCATCGCCAGCTGCGCCTGCTGTGCGAGGAACTGGGCTGGAAGGAAGAGGCTGCCGAGGCGTCGATGGCGCCGCTGCTGGCCGGCAGTAGTGCGCCGGCGCCGGCGCGTGATGACGCGGCAGCGGTGAAGGCCACCCGTGGCCAGCTGCACCGTGCAGCGCGGCTGGCCCGCGAGGGCAAGGCCGAAGTCGCACCGGCACCCGTGGCCGTGCGTGCGCAGAAGGAACAGGCGCCGGCGGGCGGTGGTTTCAGCGAGCGCGTGCGTGCCACCGCCTATCAGACCCTGCACCGCGCACTGGTGGCGGGCCTGCCGACGCAGATCGGCCACCGCACCGAGAAGGGCGATTTCCAGGCCCCGCGCCAGCGCCGGTTCCTGCCGTTCCCGGGCTCGGCGCTGTCCAAGCGGCCGCCGCCTTGGCTGCTGGCGGCCAACCTGCTGGACACGCAGAAGGTGTGGGGCATGACCCTGGCCGCAATCGAGCCGGACTGGGTGATCGCCGAACTGCCGCACCTGCTGCTGCGCAAGCACTTCGATCCGCACTGGTCGCGCGCGCAGGGCCAGGTGCTGGCGTCCGAGCAGATCAGCCTGTTCGGCCTGGTGCTGGCGCCGAAGAAGCCGGTGCACTACGGCCGCATTGAGCCGGGCGAGGCGCACGACATCTTCGTGCGGCAGGCGCTGGTGACCGGCGAAATCAACACCCGTGCCAGCTTCGTGGCCGACAACCAGAAGGTGCTGGAGGTCGCGCGCGAGGAAGAGGCCAAGCTGCGCCGCGCTGGCATCGTTGCCGACGAGGACTGGCAGGCGCGCTGGTACCTGGACCGGGTGCCGCCGCAGATCCATTCGGCGGCGGGTCTGGATACCTGGTGGAAGGGACTGGCGCCGGAGCAGCGCAAGACGCTGCACTGGTCGCTGGTCGACCTGCTGCCCGGCGAAGGCAGTGAACAGGAGCGCTACCCGAAGTACCTGGCGCTGGGCCAGGCGCGGTTGCCGCTGCATTACCGCTTCGAACCGGGCGCCGACGATGACGGCGTGACCCTGGACGTACCGCTGCACCTGCTCAACGCGCTGGATCCGGTGCAGCTGGGCTGGCTGGCGCCGGGCTTCGTGGTGGACAAGGCCTCGGCGCTGATCCGCAGCCTGCCCAAGGCGATGCGCCGCAACTATGTGCCGGCGCCGGACTTCGGCCGCGCGTTCTTCGAGGCGTTCCCGCAGCCCAGCGCCGATGCCATCACCGGTGAGCTGGCACGCTTCCTGTCACGCGCGACCGGTGCCACGGTGACCGCGCTCGATTTCGAGCCCGGTGCGATCGAACCGCACCTGCACATGAACCTGCGCCTGCGCGACGAGCACGGCAAGGTGCTGGCCACTTCGCGTGACCTCGATGCGCTGCGCGCGAAATTCGGTGGTCGTGCCGGCGATGCCTTCGCGGCGCGCGCCGGGCGCGAGATGGCGGCCGATGGCCTGCGCACGTTCCCGGCCACGCCGATTCCGCTGCAGGTTCCCGGCGAAGCGGGTGTGCCGGCCTATCCGGCATTGCTCGATGAAGGTGACAGCGTGGCGCTGCGCATCTTTGCCGATCGGCAGCAGGCGCAGGAGGCCCATCCGCTGGGCGTGCGCCGCCTGCTGGAGATTGCCCTGGCCGAGAAGGTCAAGCAGGCACGCAAGCAGTTGCCGGTGGGGGCCAAGACCGGTCTGCTGTACGCGGCCATCGAATCGCAGGAGCGCCTGCGCGGCGATCTGGTCGATGCGGCGATGAATGCCGTGCTGGCCGAAGGCCTGGAGGACATCCGCGATGCGGCGGCCTTCGAGCAGCGTCGCGACCATGCGGCCAAGGCGCTGTTCGGTGAGGCGATGTCGCGTCTGAAGTTGGCCGAGACCATCCTGGCGCTGGTGGCCGAGCTGAAGCCGATGCTGGAGGCGCCATTGATGGGCTGGGCGCGCGGCAACCTGGATGACATGGAAGCGCAGCTGGCCGGGCTGATCCACCCCGGCTTCCTGCGTGATACGCCTGCCGACGCGCTGGCGCAGTATCCGCGCTACCTGAAGGCGATGATCCTGCGCACCGAGCGGGCCAAACGCGATCCGCCGCGCGACCAGGCACGCATGCTGGAACTGCATCCGTTCCTGGACGCGCTGCGCGATGCTGAGGCACAGGGCCTGCGTGAACGCCCGCAATGGCAGGCACTGCGCTGGGACCTGGAGGAACTGCGGGTGTCACTGTTCGCGCAGGAGCTGGGCGCGCGCACCGGCATCTCGGCGAAGAAGCTGGCGCAGCGGGTAACCGCACTGCGCCAGGCGTGAGTCCGATCCTGTAGAGCCGAGCCGGTGCTCGGCTCTACCTCCAGGACGCGCCGTTACTTGGTGCGGCGGACCTTGGGCTGGGTGTTCACACCGTCAACCTTCATGTACCAGACGCCCATCACCCCGGGCTTGATGCTCACCTGGGGTGACGACTTGCGCACGCCGGCCAGGGTCGTGGCATCGGTCTGTTCCCATTCCTGGCCGTTGTCCAGCACGTAGATGCGGCCCTTGCCGAAGCCACGGAACTCGCCCTGCAGCACGCCGGTGATTGGCTCGTTGCTGCCGAAATCGAAGAAGCCCCGGTTCTTCACGATCACTTCCTGGCGTCCTTCCTCGCGTGCCTCCTCGCGGACGGCGGCCACGGCCTGGGTGGTGGCCGCCTCGACCTTGCCCTGCAGCCAGCGGTTGAGCGTGGCCAGTTCCGCCGCATCCAGCTTGTCCAGCCCGGCGGCCTTGAACTCGGCGGGCGACATCTGCTGCTGCAGGTCGCCTTCCACCACGCGCTGGGCCAGCGCAGGCGCCGATACGGCCAGCAACAGCGCGGCGCAAGCGAGCACTCGTGGACGGAAGTGTGGAACGATCGAGGGCATGGCGGGACTCTCCTGGGTTTGCCCGCGAGTGTAGCGGCATGTCCTCATGCCAGGCGATGGTGGCCGCGGCGATTGTCCCTGAACGGCGCCGGCGCTAGTGTAGGGGCCTCTGTCTTGCCTGCTCGATGCTGTGAACCGCGCTTCCGTCCCCGGCCTGGATGCCTTGTTGAACCGTCCCTCGGCAGCGGTGCTGCCCGCTCCGCTGCGCCAGGCCCTGCGCGGGCACTGGGATGCCCCGGAGTGCGACCACCAGATGCGCGCCAGCTGGTCGGTGCTGGGTGACACCCTTGATGCGCTGTCGATGCTTTCAGCCGACGAAGGCGCAGTGGTCGCGGCCCTGCTGTTCGACCTTCCCGGGTTGCGTGCCCACCTGGACGCGTTGCCGCTGGGCAACCACAAGGCAGCGGTGATCGGCCTGCTCGACGGCCAGGACGCTGCTGACCCGGTATGGGCGCTGCATGCCGGTCGCGAGGCCGGGCGCAACAGTGAAGGGCTGCGCCGCCTGCTGCTGGCGATCATCCGCGACCTGCGCGTGGTGCCGATCCTGCTGGCCCGGCAACTGGCGCGGATGCGCGCGGCCGACAAGCTGGATGACGAACAGCGCCGCGCGCTGGCCCAGCTCACCCGCGACATCCATGCACCGCTGGCCAACCGGCTGGGCATCTGGCAGCTGAAGTGGGAGCTGGAGGACCTGGCCTTCCGCCACCTGGAACCGGAAACCTACCGGCGCATCGCCCGTGAGGTGGACGAGACCCGCATCGCGCGCGAGCGCTACGTCGAGAACGTCAAGAAGGTGCTGTCGCGCGAACTGGTCGCGCAGGGCATCAAGGCCGAGGTCAGTGGCCGCCCGAAGCACATCTACAGCATCTGGCGGAAGATGCAGAAGAAGCGGCTGGCGTTCGACCAGCTGTACGACATCCGCGCGGTGCGGGTGATGGTCGACGATGTCGCCGCCTGCTATGCCGCGCTGGGCGTGGTGCATGCACTGTGGGCGCCGGTGCCGAGCGAATTCGATGATTACATCGCCCGTCCCAAGGCCAACGACTACCGCTCGCTGCATACCGCCGTGGTCGGCCCGGAAGGGCGCACCATCGAAGTGCAGATCCGCACCCACGAGATGCATTCGCAGGCCGAACTGGGCGTGGCCGCGCACTGGAAGTACAAGGAAGGCGGCAAGGGCGCGGAGAAGGCCTTCGACCGCAAGATCACCTGGATGCGGCAGCTGCTGGAGCAGGCGCAGGACGGGCAGGGCAACGAACTGGCCGGGGCGCTCGACGCCGAGCTGACCGAGGACCGGGTCTATGCGCTGAGCCCGAAGGACGAGGTGCTGGACCTGCCGCAGGGTGCAACGCCGCTCGATTTCGCCTACCAGGTGCACACCATGGTCGGGCACCGTTGCCGTGGCGCCAAGGTCAATGGCCGCATCGTGCCGCTGACCTACCGCCTGCGCAGCGGCGACCGCGTCGAAATCCTGACCGGCAAGGAGGCCGACCCGCGCCGCGACTGGCTGATGCCGGCCAATGGTTTCCTGGCCAGCAACCGTTCCCGCGAGAAGGTGCGCAGCTGGTTCCACAAGCTGGACCGTGCGCGCAACGTGCAGGCCGGTCGCGAACTGCTCGAGCGCGAGCTGAAGCGTCTGGGCCTGCAGCATTCTGATCTGGCAGTGGCGGCGAAGAAATTCCACGCCGACAGTGTCGATGACCTCTACATCCAGGTGGCGCTGGGCGATACCGGGCCGAACCAGGTCAGCCGCGCCCTGCTGGAAGCCGAGCGCGCGGCCAGCCAGCCGGCAGCCGCGCCGGCGTTGCCGCGCCCGACCGCGCGCCGGGAGAACCTGGGCAAGTCCAAGTTCACCGTGCAGGGCGTGGGCAACCTGCTGGTGCAGCTGGCACGCTGCTGCCAGCCGGTGGCGGGCGAGCCGATCGTCGGCTATCTGACCCGTAGCCGTGGTGTCACCGTGCATCGGGCAGACTGTGCGGCGCTGGCTCGCCTGGCTGCCACCAGCCCGCAGCGGATCCTGCCGGTGGAATGGGGCCAGGCCGGTGGCGGCTACGAAGTGGACGTGGTGGTCACGGCGGTCGATCGCCGCTGGCTGCTGAAGGACATCACCAACCTGATCGCCCAGGAAGACGCCTACGTGCTCGACATCCACAGTGACAACGTGCGCAATAGCGGTCGTGCCCATCTGCGCCTGCGGTTGAAGGTGAGCGACTACGGCCAGCTGTCGACCCTGCTGGGCAAGCTGGACGCGCTGCCGGGCGTGAGCGAGGCACGTCGCCTCGGCTGAGCTTCACGCTGCCCCGGCTACCCTGCACGCATGGAACGCGAGCCTCCGCATCGCCCGCATGGCGCTGAACATCCTGCGCTGGACCGCGTCCGCCGCGAAGGCCGCTGGTGGTGGCTGCAAGCACGCCACGCGCGCCGGGTCTGGCGCTGGGCGCTGGTCGCGGCGCTGGCCGTGTTCGTGCTGCTGGTGCTGCTGCGCAAGCCGCTGGCCGACTGGTTCTGGGATGAGCCGCAGATCGAACAGTTGCTGGCCGAGGGTGACCGCGCACTCGCCGCGGGCCGGTTGAGCGCGGCCGATGGCAGTGGCGCACGCGAGCGCTACCAGGCGGTGCTGGCACTGGACGGTGATCGCCCGCAGGCGCGCGAAGGCCTGGCCCGAACCGCTGCGGCGGCACTGCAGCAGGCACGCGACAGGCTGCAGAACAACGATCTCGACGGTAGCGCACAGGCACTGGCGTTGGCCCGCGAGCTGCAGGTGCCGCAGAGCGAAGCCGAAGCGGTTGCCCGCCAGCTGCAGGCGCGACGCAACGCGGGGGCCGGCATCGGCGCGCTGCTGGCACAAGCGCGCAATGCCTATGCGGCCGGGCGGCTTGATGATGGCGACAGCAGTGCATTGCCGCTGTTCCAGCGCATCCTGGCAGTGCAGCCGGACAATCTGCCGGCGCTGGAAGGGCGCGAGGATGCCCTGAGCGATCTGTTGCAGCAGGCACGCACGCTGGCCGGGCGAGGGGAGCTGGCCGAGGCGGCTGCGATCGTGCAGCGCGCCCGCCAGTTCGATGCCGGCCATGCCGACCTGCCGGCCAGCCAGGAGGCGCTGGCACGTGCCGTGGACCTGCGCCTGCGGCAGGCGCAGCGCGCGTTGCAGCGCCAGCAACTGGAAAATGCGGCGAAGGGATTCCTGGCCGTGCTGGCCGTGGCGCCGGAGGATCCCACGGCCCTGCGTGGCCGCGAGCAGGTGCTGCAGGCCGTGCTGGCGCGCAGCCAGAGCCAGGCCGACGATTTCCAGTTCGACGCAGCACGGCGTGATGCGGCACTGGCCGAAGCGCTGGGCGCGTCGGCCGCGGCGCGCCAGCAGCTGGCGCAGCGCCTGCAACGTGCGCATCAGGCGCAGCAGTCGTTGCAGCAACCGGCGGCCAGCACCGCGCAGCGCGAACGGCAGTTGCGCGAGCTGCTGCGCAGGATCGAGCGCGCCGAGCGCGCCGGGCAGTGGATCAGTCCGCCGGGACACAGCGCGTTCGACGCGCTGCGTGAAGCGCAAGGCCTGGCGCCGCGCGATCCCCGGGTGAAAGCGGCCGCCGCGCGCCTGCTGCCCGCCAGCCGTGCCTGCTTCGATGACAACCTGCGGCAGAACCGGGTGCAGGCCGCGGGCGCCTGCCTGCAGGCCTGGCAGACCCTGTCGCCCACTGCGAACGGCCTGCCTGCTGCCCGCCAGCGCCTGGCACAGCGCTGGCTTGCGATCGGCAGCGAACGGCTTGGCAGCGGCGATGTCGCCTTCGCCGAACGCGCCCTGCAGCAGGCCGCCGAGCTCGGTGCGGGCGCGTCCAGCAGCGAGTATCAACAGCTGCGGCAGCGCCTTCGCGATATCGGTGTGCCCTCGCCCTGAGCCCGCCGTTGCCGGCGGGGTCGTTATAGTAGCCAGCCCCCGCTGCCCGCCCATGGAGTGCCGATGACCGTCCTTGTTTCCGGAGCCACCAGCCAGATCGGCCGGTTCCTGTTGCCGCGCCTGCTGCAGGTGCACGGCCAGGTGCAGGCGGTGAGCCGGCGGCCGCAACCGGCGCAGGACGGCGTGCACTGGCTGTGCGGGGATCTGGCCAGCGCGCTGGACAGCGTGCCGTCTGCCGAGTGGCAGGCGATTGCCAGCTTCGGGCCGCTGGAAGGGTTGGCGCAGTGGTTGTCGCGGCAGGCCCGCGCGCCGGCTCCACGGGTCATCGCCACCAGCTCGATGAGCGTGCTGAGCAAGCAGGATTCGGACCAGGCCGACGAGCAGGACGTGGTGGCGATGCTGCAGCGGGGCGAACAGGGCCTCATCGAGCAGGCCGAGCGCCTGGGGATGGCGTGGACGATCCTGCGGCCGACCCTGATCTATGGCGCCGGCATCGACCGCAGCATCACCCCGATCGTGCAGCGCGCGCTGCGCCTGCGCCTGTTCCCGATTCCGCGGGCCGACGGCCTGCGCCAACCCGTGCATGCCGACGATATCGCCCGCGCCGTGGTGGCCTGCATCACCACCGGTGCGGCGTCGGCGCGGGTGCTGGAGATCGGCGGCGGTGAACGCCTGCCGTATCACGCGATGTTCCGCCGCGTGCATGCCAGCCTGGCGCAACCGACCTTGCCGCTGCCACTGCCGGGCTGTGCATTGCGTGGCCTGGCGGCGGTGCTGCCGCGCGCGCGCGGCCCGGTATCACGCCTGCAGCAGGACCTGGTTGCCGACAATGGTCCGCTGCAGGCGCTGCTGGGTATACACCCGCGGCCGTTCAGGCCGGAGGCGGACATGTGGCAGCCGATGAGTGCCGCACAGGCGCTGCAGCGGATCGCAGCGCATCCAAGCAACCACTGACGGTGCAGATCCGCCCCCTGGCGGAGGCTCTGCTACCATCCTCGGCCTTGTTCCCCGCGAGTACGTTCCATGCCTGACGCGCCATCCGGATCGGCCCCCGCCGAGCGCATTGGCGTCGCGCTGTGCACCTACAACGGTGCGCGCTACCTGCAGGCGCAGCTGGACAGCATCCTCGACCAGGACCTTCCGGTGAGCGAAGTGGTGATCGGCGACGATGGTTCCAGCGACCAGACGTTGCCGTTGCTGCAGGCCTTCGAGGCGCGCGCGCAGGCGCTGGGCATCCGGGTCGAGATCGTCCGGCACCCACGCAACCTCGGTTATGTCCGCAACTTCGCCGACGCGCTGCAGCGCTGCCAGGCCGACATCCTGTTCCTGAGCGATCAGGACGATGTCTGGCATCCGGGAAGGGTGCGCCGCTACGTGCAGCGCTTCCGCGCTGATCCGGGCCTGTTGCTGGTGCACAGCGATGCACGGCTGGTGGATGCGCAGGGCGCGCCGCTGGGCCAGCGGCTGCTGGAGGTGCTGGTGGTGCATCCGGCCGAAGTCGAACTGGAACGCTCGGGCCGTGCGATCGATGCCATTCTGCTGCGCAACTTCGTCACCGGCGCGACCTGTGCGCTGCGTCGTTCGCTGCTGCAGGGGGCGCTACCGGTACCGCCGGGCTGGAGCCACGACGAATGGCTGGCGGTGCACGCGTCGCTGCGTGGAGGGCTGGACATGCTGGCCGAGCCCACCATCGATTACCGGCAGCATGGCAACAACCAGATTGGCGCCAGCCGCCGCGGTTTCCTGCAGCGGCTGCGGCATCTCGATCTGTTCGACGGGAAGGCGCGGCAGCGTACCGCGGGGCGTCTGCTGGCCCTGGACGCGCTGCTGGTGCAGCGCGGCGTCCGTGTTGCACCTGAACGCTTCCAGGGTCTTTCCGCGCTGGCCTGGCGCATGGCCTGGTCGCGTCTGCAACTGTATCGCCGGGCGGGCGTGCAGGCGCGCTGGATCGCTCACGACGCGCCGCGGCTGTTCGCACGCTTGGCCAATGTGTGCCTGGCCGGGGCAGGCTGGCGCGGCGTCCGCGCGGCGTTGGCGGGGGCGGCCGCGGGCTGGCGGGAGCCTCGCGCTGCTTGAACTGCAGTGAAACCGCAGGCCATCGCCCGCCAGCCACCACGGCGCCTGCGTTAGACTCGCCAGACCCTATCTGCCCGCAGCCCCAGTGCCCCGACGCTACGATTCCGACGACAACGACGATTTCGACGACGACCAGCAGGACGACAGCCCGCTGTGGCGGCGTCGCCTGATCACCTGGAGCATGGCTGCGGTCGCGTTGGGATTGGGTTTCCTGATTCCCTACACGCTGTACCTGAACCAGCAGGTGACCCAGCGTTTCGGTGAACTGCGCTGGCAGATCCCGACGCGGGTGTATGCGCGCCCGCTGGTGCTCACGCCCGGCAAGGCGATGGATGCGGCCACCCTGAAGACCGAGCTGGCCGCGTCGGCCTACCGCGATGACGGGCAGGGCAAGGAGCCGGCCACCTATGCGGTGAACGGTGGGCGCTTCGTCATCTCCAGCCGCGGCTACAACGACGTCGACGGCCGGGTCGCCCCGCGCCGGGTCGAGCTGTCGCTGGCCGATGGCGGCGTGGCCTCGCTGCGCGATGCCGACAACCGCAAGGCGCTGAAGGCCGCGCGGCTGGATCCGGCGCGCATCGCCACCCTGTACGGCCAGAAGCAGGAAGAGCGCCGCCTGATCCGCATGGATGAGGCGCCGGACCTGCTGGTGACCGGCCTGCAGGCGGTGGAAGACAAGGATTTCAACCGTCACCACGGTATCGATCTGTCCGGCATCGCGCGCGCGGTATGGGTGACCATCCGCTCCGGTGGCCAGAGCCGCCAGGGCGCGTCCACGCTGACCCAGCAGCTGGCCCGCAGCGGCCTGCTCGGCATCGGCAAGGAACAGACGGTCACCCGCAAGTTCAACGAAGTGCTGTACGCGCTGATCATGGAAGCGCGTTACGACAAGCGCACCATCTTCGAGGCCTACCTCAACCAGGTGTACCTGGGCCAGCGTGGCAGCCAGGCCATCCACGGCATGTCCTCCGGTGCCGAGTTCTGGTTCGGCCGCGACCTGTCGTCGCTGGAAACCGAGCAGATCGCGCTGCTGATCGGCCTGGTCAAGGGCCCGTCCTTCTACGACCCGCGGCGCAACCCGGAACGCGCGCTGGATCGCCGCAACTTCGTGCTGGGCAAGCTGCACGAAGCCACGCTGATCGACGACGCCGAGTACCAGCGTGCGTTGAAGGCGCCGCTGGGCGTGCCGAAGACGCCGGGCCTGGTGGCGGCCAACCGCTTCCCGGCCTACGTCGACCTGGTCCGCCGCCAGCTGGGCCATGACTATCCGGAGTCGGCGCTGCAGGGCGCCGGCCTGAGCGTGATGACCGGCATGTCGCCGTCCGCGCAGGCCTACGCCGAAGGCGCGGTGACCCGTACCATCAAGTCGCTGGAAAGCAAGCGACGCCCCGAACTGCAGGCCGGCATGGTGCTCACCGATGTGCACAACGGTGATGTGCTGGCGGTGATCGGCAGCCGTGAGGTCTCCGAGGTCGGCTTCAACCGCGCGATCGAGGCACAGCGTCCGGTGGGTTCGCTGCTCAAGCCGTTCGTGTACCTGCTGGCGCTGGCACAGCCGGACCGCTACTCGCTGGCCAGCTGGGTGGACGATTCCCCGGTGACGGTGCAGCTCGGCCGCGGCCGCAACTGGAACCCCGGCAACGCGGACAACCGCAGCCACGGTACGGTGCGCCTGATCGATGCGCTGGCCCATTCCTACAACCAGGCCACCGTGCGCGTCGGCATGCAGGTCGGTCCCGAGCGCGTGACCCAGCTGATTCACGTACTGGCCGGCATCAAGGCCGAGGCGAATCCGGCGGTGATCCTCGGCTCGACCGACCAGAGCCCGTACGCGATGGCGCAGCTGTACCAGTTCCTCGCGTCCGGCGGCGAGATCCAGCCGTTGCACGCGGTGCGTGGCGTGCTCGATCCGCAGGGCAAGCTGCTCAAGCGCTATGACAAGACCCCGGCGCCGGCACAGGAGGGCGACTCGATCGCCGCCAACCTGATCAGCGTCGGGCTGCAGCAGGTGGTCGCCAGTGGTACCGCGCAGCGCCTCAACGCCGACGGCCTGGGCCGGCTGCAGCCGGCCGGCAAGACCGGTACCACCAATGATGGCCGTGACAGCTGGTACGCCGGTTACACCGGCGATCATCTGGCGGTGATCTGGATCGGCAACGACCAGAACGAGCAGGCGGGCCTGTACGGTGCCACCGGTGCAATGAGGGTGTGGTCCGGCATTTTCCAGCGCCTGCCAAGTGCGCCGCTGCGCGTCAGCAACAAGGGCCTGGACTGGCAGTCGGTGGCGCCCACCGGCATCAACAGTACCGATGAAGGCTGCCCTGGCGCGCGTCGCTTCCCGTTCGTGGTGGGCTACGCGCCGGCCTATGCACCGTGCGCGCCGGCAGTATCGCCGGACGGGCAGGGTGGAACCGAGGGCGAAGGCGGTGGCTGGCGCAGCTGGTTCGGCCTGGACCGCAAGCCGGACGCCCCTGCGGAACCCGCCGCGGCCCCCGCGGCTGCTACTCCTCCTCCAAGCCGATGATGCCGATGAACTTGCGATCCCTGCTGCAGCCCCTGGCCCTGACCGGCCTCAGCCTGGCCTTGGCCGCGTGCGTGAGCAGCGCACCGCCGGTGGCCAAGCCGCCGGTTGATACCACCACGCCGGCGCAGCGCCTGGCCGCCGTGGACGCCGCCGCCGGCCCGGACGACAAGGAGCTGTCGGTGCAGCCGCTGCGCGATTCGCAGGTTGAAGATCTGCGGGTGACCGCGCAGGCGCAGCGACAGGCCAATGATCTGGCCGCCGCGGCCAGCAGCCTGGACCATGCGCTGGAGATCGTGGCGGGTGACCCGGCGGTGCTGCAGGAACGTGCCGAGCTGGCGCTGCTGCAGGGCCAGTGGGCGCAGGCGGAGACATTCGCACGCAAGGCGATCGATCTGGGTTCGAAGACGGGGCCGCTGTGCCGCCGGCACTGGGCGACGATCGAGCAGTCGCGCCTGGCGCGCGGCGAGAAGGAGAATGCGGTGTCGGCGCATGCGCAGCTGGAAGGCTGCACCGTGCCGGGGATCAAGCGGTACTGAGCTGTTCCCCTCCATCGGGCGCTGCCCCCTCTGCGGCGCACGCTCGCACTGATGGAGGGTTGTGATGGGCCGGGTGGGTAGGGCGTGCAGGACACGCCGTGAACCCATCCATGGGGGCTCGATGGCGCCATCCATGGCGCCAACGGTCCTGCACGCCCCACCCACCCGGCCCGCCATACATCGCGCGGGCCGCAGGCAAGAACAAAATCAAAATCAAAAGCGGGTCGCGCGCTCGCTGGCATTTCCTTTCTTCTTTCCCCGTTACTCCCACCGCTTCTGAACCACCAGTCGAGCAAGCTCGACTCTACGAAGTGCGTCCCTCCGTCACGGGGAAACTGTCGAAGGCGGGGGACTGCGGGTTTGCGGGGTGTCC
>NZ_JASJSU010000102.1:10196-14903 GCF_030237045.1 Stenotrophomonas maltophilia group sp. Smal17 | reverse complement strand
ACCCATGGGGGCTTGGTCGCCGCATCCATGCGGCTCACACCCCTGCCACCGGACCCACCCCGCCCTTGACCGTTTCCCGCGGCTGTCGGAATGGCGTCATACACCGCCTTGGTAGGTGTCGACCTTGGTCGACACGGTAGCGCCGGGCCATGCCCGGTGAGCCCGCAGCGCCGCACGAAAAAGGAGCACAAAAAAGGGTCAGAGCCCCCTCCTGCGGAGAGGGATCTGACCCCCGATCAATCATCCAGCAGTGCCGATCAACCGCGCTGGCGCACGGCCTCGAACAGGCTGACGCCGGCGGCGACGGAGACGTTCAGGCTCTCGATCTCGCCCGGCATCGGGATCTTGACCAGGCCATCGCAGTTCTCGCGGGTCAGGCGGCGCAGGCCATCGGCTTCGCCGCCCAGCACCAGCGCGATGTTGCCCTTCAGGTCCAGTTGGTACAGCGAAGCGGTCGCTTCACCGGCCAGGCCGTAGATCCACACGCCCTGCTTCTGCAGGTCCTTCAGGCAGCGCGACAGGTTGGTCACCGCCACCACCGGAATGCGGTCGGCGGCACCGGCCGAGGTCTTGCGCACGGTGGCGTTGACCGTGGCCGACTTGTCCTTGGGAATGATCACCGCCGTGGCACCGGCGGCGGCGGCCGAGCGCAGGCAGGCGCCGAGGTTGTGCGGGTCCTGCACCTCGTCCAGCACCAGCAGCAGGGCCTTGCCCTCGGCCGCGGTAACCAGGCCTTCCAGCTCGTTCTCGCTGTAGGTACGGGCGGCGGCATAACGCGCGGCCACACCCTGGTGGCGCACCGAACCGCCCACGCCATCCAGCGCCTGGGCGTTCACCTTGCGCACGTCGATACCCTTGCGGCGGGCGTTTTCCTCGATTTCGGTCAGGCGCGGATTCTTCGCACCGGCCTCGACCAGCACTTCGCGGACGTTCTCGGCGTCGTTCTCGATGGAGGAGGCGACGGCGTTGACGCCGACGATCCACTGGCTGTTCTTGCTCATGCGGGCGGGGACCGGAAAGGGGGTGGCTATGGTAGAGCATCGGCGGGCCGGGCGCTGCGGCGGCGGCCACCCGCCAGCCGAGCGTGGGCCCGGCTCTACAGGTGGGTCATCGACTGCGCGGCGGCCAGTGCGGGGTGTCGTGGTCGGGGTGCTGGTGGGACACGATCGTGGCCAGGAACGCCAGCGACGCGACGTCGTCCTCGGTGCGCCGCGCCGGCAGGCCGCCCAGCGCATCGACGAACGGCAGCTTGCGCTCCACTCCGTACTGGATCGTCGGCGGCAGGCGCTCGGGCTGGTCGAAGGCGCCGGCAGCGATTGCCACGCCGTCCGGCGCCTCGTAGGTCAGCGGGGTGCCACAGTCGGCACAGAACCCCCGCCGGACCACGTTGGACGACTGGAAGTAACGCGGCTGGCCGCGGGTCCAGCTGAACTGCACGCCGCGCACCGACACCAGCGGCGCGTAGTAGGCACCGAAGGCCTTCTGGCACATCCGGCAATGGCAGATCGAGCTGTCGGTCAGCGCGCCGCGCGCCTGGAAGCGGATCGCGCCGCACTGGCAGCCGCCGCTGTACTCGGGTTGGCCCTGCATGGTGCGTTCCTCCGCAAAATCGTGTCGACCAAGGTCGACACCTACCGGGTGAGGTGGGTGCCGACCGTTGGTCGGCACGCCTTTCAATACTGCTTCTTGGTGCGCTTGGCCGGCTTGCCCCGCTCGGGCAGCGGCGGCAGCCCGTCGCCCTCGTCCTCGCCCTTGTGCTCGACCAGGCGGAAGTCGATCTTGCGTTCTTCCATGCTGGCCTTCAGCACCAGGATGCGCACGCGGTCGCCCAGCCGGTAACTGCTGCCACGGCGTTCGCCGGTCAGCGTCTTGCGGGTGGCGTCGAACTTGTAATAGTCCTGCGGCAGCTGGGTGACATGCACCAGGCCCTGCACCTTCGACTCGTCCAGTTCCACGAACAGGCCGAAGCTGGTCACGCCGCTGATCACGCCGTCGAACTGCCCGCCGACGTGCTTTTCCATCCACGCCGCGCGGTAACGCTCGTCGACCTCGCGCTCGGCCTCATCGGCGCGACGCTCACGCTCGGAACACTGCAGCGCCAACGCGGCCATTTCGCGCGCGTTGTAGGTGAACTTGTCCAGCGGCTTGCCGGACAGCGCGTGCTTGATCGCGCGATGCACCAGCAGATCGGGGTAGCGGCGGATCGGCGAAGTGAAGTGCGCGTACGCCTCCAGCGCCAGGCCGAAGTGGCCGTGGTTGTCCGGGCTGTAGATCGCCAGGCTCTGGCTGCGCAGCAGCACCGATTCCAGCAGCGTGGCATCGGGGCGGTCGCGGATCTTCTTCAGCAGCTTGGTGTAGTCGCCGGGGCGCACCTTCGACCACGGCGGCAGGCTCAGCTTGAACTCCTTGAGGAATTCCAGCAGGTCGGCGTACTTGGTTTCCGGTGGCTTCTCGTGGATGCGGTACGGGGCCGGCACGTGGCGCGACAGCAGGTACTTGGCCGCCTCGACGTTGGCCGCGATCATGCATTCCTCGATCAGCTTGTGCGCGTCGTTGCGCACCAGCATGCCGGCCTGGGTCACTTCGCCGCGGTTGTCCAGCACGAAACGCACTTCGCTGCTTTCGAACTCGATGGCACCGCGCTTGGCGCGCGCCTTCGACAGCACTTTGTACAGCTGGTGCAGGCGCTGCACCTGCGGCAGCAGATCGCCCATCCAGGCCTTGGTATCGGCATCATCCTCGCCCACCGCCTTCCACACCTGGGTGTAGGTCAGCCGCGCGTGCGAGTTCATCACCGCTTCGTAGAAGCGCGAATGGGTGACCAGGCCGTCGCGGTCGATCTGCATGTCGCAGACGAAGCACATGCGGTCGACCTTGGGCATCAGCGAGCAGATGCCGTTGGAGAGGGTCTCCGGCAGCATCGGCACCACGAAGCCCGGGAAGTACACCGAGGTCGCGCGCTTCTGCGCCTCCTCGTCCAGCGGCGTGCCGGGGCGCACGTAGTTGGAGACGTCGGCGATCGCCACCACCAGGCGGAAACCATCGGCATTCGGTTCGCAGTACACCGCGTCGTCGAAGTCCTTGGCATCCTCGCCGTCGATGGTGACCAGTGGCGTACTGCGCAGATCGACGCGGTCGCCGATCATCGACGGCTCGACTACCAGTGGTACCGACGCAGCTTCGTCCAGTACTTCCTGCGGGAACTCGAACGGCAGTTCGTGGCCGTGGATGGCGGTCTCCACCACCAGCGAGGCGGTCAGCTTGTCGCCGAGCACGGCGATGATGCGGCCGATCGGCGGGCGGCGGCTGTCCGGTGCCTGGGTCAGTTCGCAGACCACCAGCTGGCCGTCGCGCGCGCCACCGGTCTGGTCCGGCGGCACCTGCACGTTGCGCTGCACGCGCTTGTCGTCGGGCACCACGTAGTTGATGCCCATCTCGACGCTGAAGCGGCCAATCAGGCGGGTCATGCCACGTTCCAGCACGCGGGCGATGCTGCCCTCGCGGCGGCCGCGATGGTCGATGCCGGTCACGCGCGCGAGCACCTTGTCGCCGTGCATCACCTTGCGCATTTCATACGGCGGCAGGAACAGGTCGTCGCCGCCTTCGACCGGGCGCAGGAAGCCGAACCCTTCCGGGTTGGCGATCACCACGCCGGTGACCAGGTTCAGGGTCTGGATCGGGGCGAAGCCACCGCGCCGGTTCTGTACCAGCTGGCCGTCGCGGACCATGGCGCCGAGCCGGCGCGACAGCGCTTCGGCCCGGTCCGGCGCACCCAGGCCCAGGCGTGCGCCCAGTTCTTCGGCGGTCTGCGGCCCTTCGCAACGCTCCAGCAGGGCCAGGATGGCCTCGCGGCTGGCGATGGGTTGTTCGTACTTTTCTGCCTCGCGGGCGGCATAGGGATCGTCGATCACCTTGCCGGTCGGCGGCAGCTTGCGGCCCGGAGCCGGGCCCGGTGCATCATCACCGTGGCGCTTGCGGCCACGCGGCGGCGCGCCGCCTTCGTTCAATTCGGGGAACCAGCCCGGCAGCGGCTTGCCCGGCTTGGTGGTGCGGGCCGCGCCCGCCTTGGCGCCCTTCTTCGGGGCCTGGCTGCGGGACTTGCTCCCGCCCTTGCTTGGTTTTTTGGTAGTCATCGCCCTACATGGTAGCCGGTGACGGCGTGCAGAACGGGTCAGTGGCCGCCTTGAAGGCACTGCGTGAAAAAATTGCAGGAAGTCGTTGACAGCCTGCGGATTCATCTTCACAATTGCGCCTCTGGAACGCCCAGGTGGCGGAATTGGTAGACGCACTAGTTTCAGGTACTAGCGGGTAAAACCGTGGAGGTTCGAGTCCTCTCCTGGGCACCAACGAAAAAACTCCTCGCTCTGGCGGGGATTTTTTTTGCCTGCTGCATGGCGATGGATCCTGATTCCTGATCGACAGGCGTGGTCGGGAATCCAGAATGGCTTCACCAGGGTGTTGACACCCCCGTAACAACACCCCATAATCTCGCTCCTCGACGCCCAGGTGGCGGAATTGGTAGACGCACTAGTTTCAGGTACTAGCGGGTAAAACCGTGGAGGTTCGAGTCCTCTCCTGGGCACCATGTCGAGAATGAGAAAAACCCGCGAGAGCGGGTTTTTTCATGTCCGGAATCCGGGCCTTCGTAGCGTCGAGCCATTGTAGAGTCGAGCCATGCTCGACTCCGGCCTTGGAACAGCAGTCGAG
>NZ_JASJSU010000102.1:0-10186 GCF_030237045.1 Stenotrophomonas maltophilia group sp. Smal17 | reverse complement strand
GGCTCGACTCTACAAGATCCGGGCACGAACGCCTTCAGAAAAACGGCCGCAGCACCAGCTCCAGCCCGAGCAGCAGCAGGAACCCGAGGAAGCAGGCGCGGAACACCCGCGCACTGATCCGCTGCCGGATCAGCTGCCCCAGCCACATTCCCAGCAGCGCGGGTATCACCGCCAGCGCGCTCAGGCCCAGTTGCTGGATACCGAACGCGCCGTGCAGCACCAGGCCGGTGGTCAGCGAAATCGTCGACACCGTAAACGCCAGCCCCAGCGCCTGCACCAGTTCTTCGCGCTGCAATCCCAGCGACTGCAGGTACGGCACCGCCGGCATCACGAACACACCCGTCGCACCGGTCACCACGCCCGACAGCGCCCCCACCAGCGGCCCCAGCCAACGCTCGCACTGCTGCGGCACGCGGAACACCGAGGCCAGCAGCGCATACGCCGCGTAGACCACCAGCGCCACGCCAAGTGCCATGCGCGACCAGGTGCGATCGACCCTCACCAACAGCGCGGCCGCGCCCAGCGTCACCACCACCACCGCCAGCATCATCGGCCACAGCCGCCGCACGATGGGGCCCAGTGACGGCCCGGACACCAGCTGCCATGCATTGGTGACGAAGGTCGGAATGAACAGCATCGACGCCGCTGCTACCGGGGACAGCGCGCCACCGAGCAGGCCCATGGCCACCGTCGGCAGGCCCATCCCGGTCACGCCCTTGACCACGCCGGCCAGCACGAACACCACCACCAGCAACACGTAGAAGTACATCGATTCATTCATGCCTTCATTGGATCGGGCCACCGCCCGGCGCACAATGCGGTCTTCCCGGCCTCGCCTTCGGCTGATCCGAAGGCTCGGGCGTTGCAATGAGGGCACGACATGCGGATGGACATCGCCGACCTGCGGCTGTTCCTGGCCATCGCCGAAGCCGGCAGCATCACGGCCGGCGCAGCGCAGGCGAACCTGGCGCTCGGCTCGGCCAGTGAACGCCTGCGCACGATCGAAGCCGACGCCGGTACGGCATTGTTGAACCGGCACCCGCGCGGAGTCAGCCTGACCGAGGCCGGCGCTGCCCTCGCCCACCATGCCCGCCTGATCCTGCGGCAGCAGGCGCAGCTGCGCGGCGAGCTGCAGGCGTTCGCGCATGGCGCGCGCGGCACCCTGCACCTGTATGCCAACACCGCGGCGCTGACCAACTACCTGCCTGCGCGGCTCGCACCGTGGCTGGCCGAACGCCCGCGCCTGCATGTCGAACTGCTGGAACGGACCAGTCCTGAAGTCGTGCGTGCGATCAGTACCGGCCAGGCCGAGGCCGGCATCATCAGCGACGCGGTCGATGCCGCCGGCCTGCAGCAGCATGTGGTGGCCGAAGATCCGCTGGTGATGCTGCTGGCCGCAGACCACCGCCTCGCATCGCGGCGCAGCGTGGCCTTCGCCGATGTGGCCGGCGAGACCTTCGTTGCGCTGGCCGATGGCAATGCACTGCAGACCTACATTGAAGACCAGGCGCGCGACATCGGGCGCCGCCTGGACGTGCGTATCCGCATGAAGACCTTCGAAGGCGTGTGCATCATGGTCGGCCACGGCATCGGGGTCGGCATCGTGCCGCGTACCATCGCCCGCCAGCATCGGCGCAGCACGCACACTGTCGCGGTACCGCTTGCCGATGCGTGGGCTCAACGTCGCCTGTGCGCCTGTTTTGCCGAGTGGACGCAGCTGTCGCCGGCGATGCGCAGCCTGCTGCATCACCTGGGCGTGCAGCCGCAGAAAAAAGCGTGAAATCTTGTTGACACATCTTCTGCCGTTCCCCATAATTCGTCCCCTGAGTCGCCCAGGTGGCGGAATTGGTAGACGCACTAGCTTCAGGTGCTAGCGGGGGCAACTTCGTGGAGGTTCGAGTCCTCTCCTGGGCACCATGACTCAGAAAATGATCAAACCCGCGCAAGCGGGTTTTTTCATGCCCGTCATCCGGGCACATCCGCGCGACGCGTGCATGCATCGCGATGAGGCCGCAAACAAAAACCCCGCCTTGCGGCGGGGTCTTGTTCTTCATCAACACCGGTCGGTCAATGCCCGCCACCGGCCGAGGCAGCACCTGCACCGGCGCCGAACGGCGGCTTGGCCAGCCACAGGAAGGCAATGATCGCCAGGAAGATCCAACCCAGCAGGAAGAAGATGTCGTTGAAGCCCATCTGCGATGCCTGGTGGTTGATCATGTTGTTCAGCACCGCCGCGCCATGCTGCAGGTCACCCTGCCCCATTGCCGCCACCTGGTCCTGCATGCCCGGCTGATAGGCCGAGATGTGCTCGGTCAGGTCGGCATGGTGCACCTGGGTGCGCCGCGCCCACAGCCACGTCGTCAGCGACGCCGCAAAGCTGCCACCCAGCGTACGCAGGAACGTCGCCAGGCCCGAGCCTGCCGCGATCTCGCGACCATCCAGGTCCGACAACAGGATCTGCAGCACCGGCATGAAGAACAGCGCCACACCAATGCCCATGATCAGCTGCACGCCGGCCACGTGCATGTAGTCCACCTGCAGGTTGAAGTTCGAACGCAGGAAGCTGGTCATCGACAGCACGATGAAGGCCACCGTGGCCAGCATGCGCATGTCGAAGCGCGATGCGTACTTGCCCACGAACGGGGTCATGATCACCGGCAGGATGCCGATCGGCGCGGTCGCCAGGCCCGCCCAGATCGCGGTGTAACCCATGTCACGCTGCAGCCACTGCGGGATCAGCAGGGCCACGCTGAAGAACGCCGCATAGGCCACCACCATCGCCAGCGTACCGGCGCGGAAGTTGCGATGGCGGAACAGCTTCAGGTCGACGATCGGATCCTTGTCGGTCAGCTCCCAGATCAGGAACACCGTCAGTGCCACCACGGCCACGCAGGCCAGCACCACGATCTTCATCGACGAGAACCAGTCCTCGTCGTTACCCAGGTCGAGCACCAGCTGCAGCGCGCCAACACCGATCACCAGGGTGATCAGTCCGACGTAATCCATCTTCGGCTTCTCGATCTGCTCCGGGCGCCCCTTCAGCTGGTTGCCCACCACCAGCGCGGCGAAGATGCCCAACGGCACGTTGATCAGGAAGATCCATTCCCAGCTGTAGTTGTCGGTGATCCAGCCACCGAGGATGGGGCCGCAGATCGGCGCCACCACGGTGATCATCGCCAGCAGCGCCAGCGCCTGCCCGCGTTTCTCGCGGGGATAGATCGAGACCAGCAGTGACTGCGTGATCGGATACATCGGGCCGGCCACGAAGCCCTGCAGCGCGCGTGATACCACCAGCATGCCCATGCTCTGCGCCAGGCCGCACAGCAGCGAGGTGATGACGAAGGCCAGCGTGGCCCAGACGAACAGCTTGCGCTCTCCGAAGCGGCGGCTGAGCCAGCCGGTCAGCGGCAGCGCGATGGCCGTGCTGACCGCGAACGAGGTGATGACCCAGGTCGCCTGCTGCGAACTGGCACCGAGATTACCGGCGATGGTCGGCAGCGAGACGTTGGCGATGGTGGTGTCGAGCACCTGCATGAACGACGCCATCGCCAGGCCCACGGTGCACAGGGCGACGCTGGGCGGCAGGAACCCGGAGGCCGCACCCGGCGCCGCCGGGGCGCCCGGAGCACCGGGCGCGGCTGGAGCTTGTGCGGACATGGCGACCTCAGCCCACCTTCGCCTGCTGCTGCGGCAGGTTGCCCTGGATGATCGTGTGGATCACCTCATCGGCATCATGCAGCTGCTTGGCATACACATCGGTGTCGAACACTGTGCCCTTGGCCGCCGCGCTCGGCAGCACTTCGCCCTTCTGGTCGCGCAGACTCACTTCGGCCTTCATCGACAGGCCGATGCGCAGCGGGTGCTCGGCCAGCTGCTTGGCATCGATGGCGATGCGCACCGGCACGCGCTGCACGATCTTGATCCAGTTGCCGCTGGCGTTCTGCGCCGGCAGCAGCGAGAACGCCGAGCCGGTGCCCAGGCCCAGGCTCTGGATGCGGCCCTTGTACTTCACGTCACCGGCGTACAGGTCGGACTTCAGCTCCACTTCCTGGCCCAGGCGCATGTGGCGCAGCTGGGTTTCCTTGAAGTTGGCCTCGACCCACATCTGCTCGGTCGGCACCACGGCCATCAGGGCATTGCCCGGCTGCACGCGCTGGCCGACCTGCACCGAACGCCGGGCAACGTAGCCGGTGACCGGCGCGACGATGCCGGCGCGGGCATTGTTGAGGAAGGCCTGGCGCAGCTGCGCGGCCGCCGCCTGCACGTCCGGCTGGGTGGCGATCACGGTGTCGTCGACCAGCGCGCGGTTGCGCTCGACGGTCTCGCGCGAACCGGCCACGGCCGCTTCGGCAGCGGCCAGCTCATCGCGGGCATGGGCCAGTTCTTCGTTGGAGATGGCACCGGTGGCGGCCAGGTCCTTGCGGCGGGCGAAGTCGTCACGCACGCGCTTCAGGGTCACCTGGCGGGCATTCAGGTCTGCCTGCGCGCCTTCCACGCTGCGGTACAGACCGCGGGTCTGGCGCACCGTCTTGGCCAGGTTGGCTTCGGCCTGCTGCAGCGCCACCGAGGTGTCGGACGGATCCAGCTGCACCAGCAGCTGGCCGCGCTCGACGCGCATGCCGTCATCGGCGTTGATGGCGACCACGGTACCGGCCACCAGCGGGGTGATCTGCACCTGGTTGCCCTGCACGTAGGCATCGTCGGTCTCTTCGAACCAACGACCGAACATGAAGTACCACAGCGCCAGTGCGGCAAGCAGCAGCACGACGATCACGAACAGGCCGCGCAGCAGGTTGCCGCGGCGGTTGGAGGCGGCCGGGGCCGCGGTGTCTTGGGTCTGGCTCATGGCGGAGGTCTTCAGGAATGCGAGGAATCGGAATGGGAGGCAATCGGGGCGCGGTCGGCATCAGCGGGCTGGAAACCACCGCCCAAGGCCTTGCTCAGGCGCACCGAGGTCTGCACCTGCTGCGACTGCAGGCCGGCCAGCTGCTGCTGCGATTGCAGCAGGGTGGACTGCGCGGTCAGCACGTCCAGGTAGCTGCCGATGCCGGCGCGGTAGCGCTGCTGGGCCAGGTCGAAGGCCGAACGTGCGGTGTCCACGGCCTGCTGCTGCGCGTGCGCCTGCTGTGCCAGCGAACGCACCGCATTGACCTGGTCGGCGACGTCGCGCAGCGCGTCGAGCACGGCCTGGTTGTAGTTGGCCACCGCCAGGTCGTACTGCGCGTCGGTGTTGGCCAGGTTGGCGCGCAGCTTGCCGCCTTCGAAGATCGGCAGGCTCAGCGCCGGGCCGATGTAAGCGAAGGTGGAACTGCTCTTCAGCAGATCGCCCACGTTCGGGGCGACCACGCCGGCCAGCGCGGTCAGGTTGAAGCTCGGGTAGAACTTGGTCCTGGCGACTTTGATCTGCTTGTCGGCCGCTTCCACGCGCCAGCGCGCAGCCACGATATCCGGGCGACGGCCAAGCAGTTCGCTCGGCAGCACACCCGGCAGCTGCAACGCCATCGGGTTCAGCGGCTGCGGGCGCTGGATCGACAGGCCCCGGTCCGGGCCCTTGCCGACCAGCGCGGCCAGCGCGGTGCGGGCAGCGTCGATGCGCTGCTGCGCGGCCAGCACCTGCTGCTGCGCGGCCGGCACGCGGGCCTCGGCCTGGCGCACCTGCAGGTCACTGTCGATGCCGGCGCTGCGGCGCTGGCGGGTCAGCTGAAGCGACTTCTGCGAGCGGGTCAGTTCTTCCTCGGCCACGTCATTGAGCTGCCAGGCGTAGGCCAGGTCGGTGTAGGCCTGGGCGATGCCGGTGGACAGGTTCAGGCGTGCCGCCTGGGCTTCGACCGTGGCGGCATGCGCGCCATCCACGGCCGCTTCCCAGGCCGCGCGCTTGCCGCCCCACAGGTCCACGCCGTAGCTGAAGTCGAAGGCAACCTGGCTGCTGCCGCCGTAGCGGCCGCCCATCTCGCTGCCGACCATCGATTCGGGCAGGCGCAGGCCGGTGTAGCCACCGGAAACCGACAGGCTGGGCAGCTGATCGGCTCGTGCGGTGCCGACCTGGGCCTGGGCCTGGCGCAGGCGTGCATCGGCGGCGTCCAGGCTCGGGTGGCCGGCGAGGCCTTCAGCGACCAGCGCGTCCAGCTGCGCGTCGCCCAGTGCCTTCCACCAGTCCTGCGCCGGGAAACCGGTGGCGCTCAGGTCGGTGTCGGCCAGGGTGCGTTCGCTGTGCAGGCTGTCCACCTCAAGCACGTGGCCCTGCGGGGTGAGGCCGCGGCTGCTGGCGCAGGCGGCCAGGGCCAGGGCCAGCGCTGACACCAGCAGCGCGCGCCCGGACCGGCGGAGAGTGGGATGCGGGATCGGGTTCATGGGGTCGTCAGTGAATCGCGGATTCGGGTAAGGAGGGACAGCAGCAGCGTGCGCTCATCGGCGGAAAGATCACGCAGCGCGTAATCCATCACCGCGTCGCCGCGCAGCTTCAGCCGCGCCCACAGCGCGCGGCCTTCGTCGGTCAGCACGATCTGCAGTGCACGCCGGTCCTGCGCATGCGGCTCGCGGCGGACGCAGCCCAGCGCTTCCAGCTTGTCCAGCAGGCGAGTGACCGCACTGGGCACCTGGTCGATGGCCTGGGCCAGTTCGTTGGCGGTACAGGGGGCCATGTGCGAAAGCACCTTCAGCCCGATGTAGTGGGTGAAGCCGATGCCCAGATCTTCTTCAGCCATGGACGCGTCGAGTTGGCGGACCAGGCCGTCGCGCACCTGGCGCAGCAGCAGGCCGAAGCTGGGGGGAGTGGTTGCAGGACAGATCATGGGGGAGCATTCTCTTCCAAAAAAAATATTTCTCAATGGAAATATTCGATCTGGCATCGAATGCTGTGTTGCAGCAGCGGGCTCGATCAGTGAAGGCGCCTACCTTAATGATCTGGTCAGGTGGCCCGGTAGTACAATCCAGCCAATGGATGACACATTTCAGCCAGCGGATATGATGAACAAGGCAGAAATCCCCCCTCCCAAGCGCCTGCTGCGTGACGACGCGCTGGACTGGTTCGAGCGCAACGATGGCCCACCGGTCGTCGCCTTCCGCTTCGACAGCCCGCAGGGCCTGGTCCGCGAAGTGGACTGGCACCATCACCAGCGCGCGCAGCTGATCTGTGTCGAGCGCGGCCTGCTGACCACCCGCACCTCGCACGGCACCTGGTCACTGGCGCCGGGTTCGGCCGGCTGGATGCCGCCGCTGGAGCCACATACGGTCACCCTCGACGGGCCGTTGCGCGGCTGGGGCATGGCCCTGGCGGCGCCTGCCTGCTCCACCCTGCCCTCCGATCCGTGCGTGCTGGGCCTGTCCAAGCTGGCGCAGGCGCTGGCCGATCGCATCTGCGAATGGCCGTTGGGTTATGCCACCACGCCCGAGCGCCAGCACATCATCGACGTGCTGCTGGACGAGATCCGCACCGCCCCGCGCCAGCGCATGCACCTGCCGATGCCGCATGACCGGCGCCTGCTGAAGATCGCCTCGCAGCTGCTGGCCGACCCGTCCGACGAGCGCAGCCTGGCCGAATGGGCGCACTGGGCCGGGCTTTCCCCGCGCAGCCTGACCCGCCACTTCCGCGACGAGACCACCCTCAGCTTCGCCCAGTGGCGGCAGCAGGCCCGCCTGTCCGAGGCCCTGCGCCAACTGACCGACGGCCGCAGCGTGGCCGATATCGCCCATGCGCTGGGCTTCAGCAGCGCCAGCGCCTTCGTCACCGTGTTCCGCCGCCACTTCGGGCTGCCACCCGGGCGCTACCTGGCACGCGCCGGGCATGGCCTGGAAACCGGGCTGGACCCTGCGCGCGGCTTGGCATCCCCCGCCGCATCCGGATAATCACAGGATTGCGAGCGGCGACCGCCGTCGCCGCCTCCCGACAACAGGTAACAACGCCGCATGACCGAACTTGCCCGCCCCGTGTTCCACGGATTCGAACAACTGCCGCTGCGCGAGTACGCCGAGCGCGCCTACCTCGACTACTCGATGTACGTGGTCCTGGACCGCGCTCTGCCGTTCATCGGCGACGGCCTGAAGCCGGTGCAGCGCCGCATCATCTATTCGATGAGCGAGCTGGGCCTGAATGCCGCGTCCAAGCCGAAGAAGTCCGCGCGCACCGTCGGTGACGTCATCGGTAAATACCACCCGCACGGCGACAGCGCGTGCTACGAAGCGCTGGTGCTGATGGCCCAGCCGTTCTCGTACCGCTATCCGCTGATCGAGGGCCAGGGCAACTTCGGCTCCAGCGACGACCCGAAGTCGTTCGCGGCGATGCGTTACACCGAATCCAAGCTGACCCCGATCGCCGAAGTGCTGCTGGGCGAACTGGGCCAGGGCACCACCGACTGGGCGCCGAACTTCGACGGCACCCTGCAGGAACCGACCTGGATGCCGGCGCGGCTGCCGCACCTGCTGCTCAACGGCACCACCGGCATCGCCGTGGGCATGGCCACCGACGTGCCGCCGCACAATCTCAACGAGATCGTCAGCGCGCTGCTGCACCTGCTGGACAACCCCGAGGCCAGCGTGCGCGACCTGTGCGAACACGTGCAGGGCCCGGACTACCCGTCCAGCGCCGAGATCATCACCGCGGCCAGCGATCTGCGGAACATGTACGAGACCGGCAACGGCAGCGTGCGTGCGCGTGCGACCTTCACCAAGGAAGCCAACAACATCGTGGTCACGGCGCTGCCGTTCCAGGTGTCGCCGTCGAAGGTGATCGAGCAGATCGCCGCGCAGATGCGCGCCAAGAAGCTGCCGTGGCTGGAAGACATCCGCGATGAGTCCGACCACGCCAACCCGGTGCGGGTGGTGCTGGTGCCGCGCTCCAACCGCGTCGACGCCGAACAGCTGATGGGCCACCTGTTCGCGACCACGGACATGGAGCGCAGCTACCGCGTCAACCTCAACGTGATCGGGCTGGACGGCCGTCCTCAGGTGAAGAACCTGAAGATGCTGCTCAGCGAATGGCTGACCTTCCGCAGCAATACCGTCACCCGCCGCCTGCAGCACCGCCTGCAGAAGGTCGAGCGCCGCCTGCACCTGTTGGAAGGTCTGCTGGTCGCGTTCCTCAACCTGGACGAGGTGATCCACATCATCCGTACCGAGGACGAACCGAAGGCAGCGCTGATCGCGCGCTTCGGCCTGTCCGACGACCAGGCCGAGTACATCCTGGAAACCAAGCTGAAGCAGCTGGCGCGCCTGGAAGAGATGAAGATCCGCGGCGAGCAGGACGAGCTGGCCAAGGAGCGCGAGAAGATCCTCGGCATCCTCGACAGCAAGGCCAAGCTGAAGAAGCTGATCCGCGACGAACTGACCGCCGATGCCAAGAAGTTCGGCGACGCACGCCGTTCGCCGCTGGTGCAGCGCCAGGCCGCGCAGGCCATCGACGAGACCGAGCTGGTGCCGAGCGAGCCGATGACCGTCGTGCTGTCGGAGAAGGGCTGGATCCGTGCCGCCAAGGGCCACGACGTCGATGCGTCCGCCCTGTCCTACCGCGATGGCGACGCCCTGCAGGGCGCGGTGCGCGCGCGCAGTACCCAGCAGGTCGCGTTCCTCGACAGCGAGGGCCGCGCCTACTCGACGCCGGTGCATACCCTGCCGTCCGCTCGCGGCAACGGTGAACCGCTGACCGGCCGCTTCTCGCCGGCGCCGGGCACCAGCTTCGTCACCCTGGCCAGCGCCGAACCGGACACCCGCTTCGTGCTGGCCTCCAGCCATGGCTACGGCTTCGTCACCCGCTTCGAGAACCTGATCGGCCGCAACAAGGCCGGCAAGGCGATGCTGAACCTGTCGGCCGGCTCGTCGGTGCTGATCCCTTCGGTGGTTGCCAACGTCGCCACTGATCGCATCGTGGCGGTGACCAGCTCGGGCAACCTGCTGGCGATCGCCGCCAACGACCTGCCGGAACTGGACAAGGGCAAGGGCAACAAGATCATCGAGATCCCCAAGGCCAAGCTCGCCACCGAACGCGTGGTCGCCATCGTGGCGATCAGCCCGGGGCAGACCCTGCAGGTGCGCAGCGGCCAGCGCACCATGGGCCTGAAGTTCAACGAGCTGGACGCCTACCTCGGCGCCCGCGCCACCCGCGGCCACCTGTTGCCACGTGGCTGGCAGAAGGTGGAAGGGCTGTCGGTGGAGTGACCGGTAGTGCCGGCCGCTGGCCGGCAACTGCTGAATG
>NZ_JASJSU010000101.1:0-15138 GCF_030237045.1 Stenotrophomonas maltophilia group sp. Smal17 | reverse complement strand
CCCCCCCCCCCCCCCCCCCCCCCCCCCCCCCCCCCCCCCCCCCCCCCCCCCCCCCCCCCCCCCCCCCCCCCCCCCCCCCCCCCCCCCCCCCCCCCCCCCCCCCCCCCCCCCCCCCCCCCCCCCCCCCCCCCCCCCCCCCCCCCCCCCCCCCCCCCCCCCCCCCCCCCCCCCCCCCCCCCCCCCCCCCCCCCCCCCCCCCCCCCCCCCCCCCCCCCCCCCCCCCCCCCCTCCCCACAGGAAACCAGCTTCTGCTGTTGCTGTTGCTGTTGCTGTTGCTGTTGCTGTTGCTCCAGCCCGTAGCGGGTGCAGGGCGCAGCCCTGCCAAACCCCTACCCCCTGGCCATTGCCTGCCACCACTGCGACAGCAGCTCCGGCCTGCGCAGGCGCTCGCGCCACCAGCGCAGTGCCGCGCCATCCTCACCCGTGCGCCAGGCCAGCCAGAAGGTCTCTTCCGGCTTGTGTTCCTCCACCTCGCGGATCACCAGCTGGCCGCGCGCCACCGCCGCGCGCGCGCACGGCTCGGGCAGGAAACCGAAGCCGACACCCTCGCACTGCAGCTTCAGCTTGCTGGCCATGTCCGGCACCGTCAGCATCTCCTGCCCCATCAACAGGCCAACCGTGCGCGGCAGCAGCCGCCGCGCCGAATCGGAAACGGCGATCGCGCAATGCTCGACCAGTTGCTCGCGACCCAGCACGCCCTCCACCGCGGCCAAGGGATGGTTGGGCGCAACCGCGAACACGAACTCCACCGTGCCCAGCGGCTCGACCACATACCCACCGCCACTGGGGCCCTCGCCCGGTGCGCCCACCAGCAGGTCGGCACGTCTGTCGAGCAGCGCTTCCCAGGTGCCGGACAGTGCCTCGCCGATCAGCCGCAGCCGGGTCGGCGCCTCGGCCTCACGGAATGCGGCGATGTCAGGGCCCAGCAGCCAGGTCGGGAACACCGAATCCACCGCCAGGGTCAGCTCGGTCTCCCAGCCCGATGCCACCCGGCGCACCCGCAGCTCCAGTTCGCGGGCCGCGCGCAGAAGGTGCCGGCCCTCGTCCAGCAGGGCGCGGCCGGCCTCGGTCGGCTCGGCACGCGGCCCGACCCGGTCGAACAGCTGCACGCCCAGGTCTTCTTCCAGCTTGGCCACGGTGTAGGAAATGGTCGAGGGCACCTTGTGCAGGGCCTTGCCGGCGCCGGCGAACGAGCCCCGGCGGTCAATGGCATCGAGGATCTGCAGGGCATCGAGGCTGAGCTTGAGCATTCGAATTTTTCGATGATGGCTGTCAAAACTATCCGTTTTTCAAACCCCGGGCGCAAGCGGATACTTCTCTCCAACGGGGAAACACGGCGGCTACCGCCCCACCCCGCCCCATCGAAACCATCGAACAAGGAGATTCCATCATGCTGCAGATCCGCAAGAGCGCTACCCGTGGCCTGGCCGAGCATGGCTGGCTGTCCTCCCGCCATACCTTCTCCTTCGCCAACTACTACGACCCCCGCTACGTCAGCTTCGGCCCGCTGCGGGTGATCAACGAAGACAAGGTGATTGGCGGCCAGGGCTTCGGCACCCACAGCCACAGCAACATGGAGATCGTTTCCTACGTGCTGGGCGGCGCGCTGGAGCACAAGGACTCGATGGGCACCGGCTCGGTGCTGCGCTACGGCGACGTGCAGCGCATGAGCGCCGGCAGCGGTGTCAGCCACAGCGAGTTCAACCACTCGGCCGACGAGACCGTGCACTTCCTGCAGATCTGGATCTTCCCGGATGCGGAGAACATCACCCCGTCCTACGAGGAGACCCACTTCACACCGGACAGCAAGCGCGGCCAGCTGCGCCTGATCGCTTCGCCGGACGGTGCCGACGGTTCGCTGCGCATCCACCAGGATGCCCGCATCTTCGCCACCATCCTTGATGGCGGCCAGAAGCTGCACCATGCGCTCGGCAACGGTCGTGGCGCCTACGTGCAGGTGGCCCGTGGCCAGTTGCAGGTGAACGGCATCACCCTGGAGGCCGGTGATGCGCTGCAGGTCAGCGACGAAGCGCAGCTGACCCTGGAAAACGGCAACGACGCCGAAGTGCTGGTGTTCGACCTGCCGCTGTAACGGCAACGCCCGCGATGCTGGATGGCATCGCGGGCACATTGCTGTAGATCCGCGTCAGAACCTGTAGTTCAAGGTCAGCCGCACGTTGCGCGGCTCGCCCCAGGTGTAGGTGCTGTACCAGCTGAAGATGGTGTAGTAACGCTTGTCGAGCAGGTTGTTGACGTTGAGCGTGGCCGACAGGCGATCGTTGAATTCATAGCGCGCCATCGCATCGAGCAGCCAGTAAGGCTGGGTGCGATGCACCACCTTGGCCTGCGTGGCCGGATTGGTGATCTCGCCGAAGGTCGAATCCTGCCAGCGCGCACCACCGCCCAGCGTCAGTCCCTGCCAGGCACCGCGCAGGCGGTAGCTGGAGTGCAGGCTGAACTGGTTCTCCGGTTCCAGCGTGGTCACCTTGGTGCCCGCCTGGCGCGCGATCTTGTGCGAGAACCCACCCTGCACCTGCCAGCCCTCGGCCAACTGGCCCGACATTTCCAGCTCGTAGCCCTTGGTCCGCACGCCCATCAAGGCGCGATAGGCATCCTGCCCATCCGGTGTCTTGCCACCGGTGGGCTGGGCGAAGTTGTCCTGGTCAAGCTGGAACAGCGCTGCACTGGCGTTGAAGCGGCCATCGAGGAACTCGGCCTTCAGGCCCATTTCGTAGCTGCGGCCTTCCAGCGGATCCAGCGCCTTGCCCTGCTCGTCACGCTCGCCCTGCGGCTTGAAGATGGTGCTGTAGCTGGCGTACACCGAATAGTGCTCGCCGAGGTCGTAGACCACGCCGGCGTACGGCACGAACACGCCGGTCTCGCGCGTCTGCGGCGAGCGGTAGCTGGCCAGGCGGCTGCCAACGATCACCTTCAGCGGATCGGCCAGGTCAAAACGGCCGACCACGTACAGGCCGTTCTCACGGGTCACTTCGTTGTTGTCGTAGCTGCGCTGCCATTGCGGCTCGGCGATGTCGCCGTCCCAGCGGCGATAGTCCGGCACTGTATCGGGGAAACCATCCTGTGGGCCGTAGCCGGTATTGGTCCAGCGCTTGCGCGAGGCACTGCCGCCGATCACCAGCTCATGCGCGCGGCCGAACAGGCCGAAATGCCCGCTCACATAGAAGTCGGCGGCGTTGCTGACCGTCTTTCCGACGTACTTGCCGAGCCACAGGCTGACGCCTTCTCCGGTCAACGGATCGGGATTGCCCGCGGCGGCACCGGCCAGCGCAGCGTCGTAACCGTTGACCTGGTGGTTGAGCTGCAGCTTGGCCACCCAGTCGTTGGAGAACGTATGCTCCAGCGTGGCAAAACCAGTGCGCACATACTGACGCCAGCCGGCCCAGCGTGCGCCGTTGTTGAACGAGCGCGGCATGCGGTTGAAGTTGCCGGCACTGTCCAGCAGCGGAATACCGCCCCACGTCGAACCCTTCGGATCGCTGTCCATCGCATCGCCACCCACGGTCAGTAGCGTGCGCTCGCCCAGATCGGCTTCCAGCACTGCGTAGCCGACCTTGCTGGTGCGCTGGTAGTGGTCGAGGTTGGAATGCTTGTCTTCCCATGCCCCCACCGCGCGGCCGCGTACGCGGCCATCGGCAGTCAGCGGGCCACCGACATCGAGCTCGGCACGGTAGTCGTCCCAGCGGCCGACACCCAGCGAGGCGCTGCCAGCGAACTCCCTGCCCGGCTTCTTGCGCACCAGGTTGATGGTCGCGCCGGGATCGCCCATGCCGGTCAACAGGCCGGTAGCGCCCTTGAGCACTTCGATGCGGTCGTAGATGGCGGTGTCGCTGAGCGTGTTGCCGGCCGAATAGGCCGAGTCACGCGACATCGGGATGCCGTCGTACTGGAAGTTCTGCACGGCGAAACCACGTGCGTAGTACTCGGTGCGCTCGCTGTCGTAGGTGACGATGCTGATGCCCGGGGTCACCCGCATCACGTCGTCGATGCCGTGCAGGCCAAAGTCATCCATCTCCGCACGGGTGATCACGCTGATGGTCTGCGGTGTCTGCCGTGGCGTCAGCACCAGGCGGGTGGCGGTCGCGATGGTGCCAGGTGTGTAGGCGCCGCTGCCTTCGGTGATGGTACCCAGCTGGTTGGCGGTGACCTGCACGGTCTGCAGGGTCTGCGAGGCGGGCGTCTGCGTGGCCTTGTCGCCGTCATCGGTGGACTGCGCGGCGGCGATGCCACTGCTGGCCAGTGCGGTGATCAGCAGGCTCTGCGCGAGCGCCTGCGGCAGCAAGCGGCGACGCGGCAATGAGGACGGAAGACGGACAACGGGCACGTACTGCACGACAGGACCTCCACGATCGGGTGGGATCCTCTGGCGACGGCTGGAGGGGATGGGGATTCGGCCGGGTGGCCGCAGGCGCAGGAGTGTACTCCCCTGCGCCCCGGCTGTCGTGCGATGTGCTGTCGTGCGTCGCGATGACGCGGGATCAACCGCCGATGGTGGCGCAGGCCTCCAGGATCAGCGCACTCACCTCGACGGGCTTCGAGGCCAGCGAAGCATGGCTGGCGTCCAGTTCCAGCAGGCGCTTGGGCTGCATCCTGCCAGCCATGGCCTTCTGGTTCTCCGGCGCGATCATGCGGTCATGGCGGGACAACTGGTACCAGCTCGGCCGGTGCTTCCAGGCCGGGTCACTGACCGCATCGCCGAAGGTGCTGGCCAGCGGCGCCTTCTGGGTCACTGCCATCACCCGGCCTTCGTCGGCGCTCAGGTCCTGGCAGAAACTCTCATGGAATTTGTCCGCGCGCAGCCACAGGTAGCCGTCGCTGTCCGGTGCCAGATTCGGCGCGGCTTCCGGCAGATGCTGCTGGGTGATGCCGCCCGGGCTTTCGCCGGCATCCGGGGCAAAGGCCGCGATATAGACCAGCCCCTTCACGTTGGCCTCGTTGCCGGCCTGGCTGATCACTGCGCCACCATAGGAATGGCCGACCAGCAGCACCGGCCCGTCGATCTGCCGGATCATCTTCTGGGTGCGTCCTGCATCGTCGGCCAGCGAGGTGAGTGGCAGTTCCACCGCCTGCACGCGGTCATGGCCGTTGCGATGCAGTTCCAGGATCACCTTGGCCCAGTGTGCGGCCCCGCCCCAGAATCCATGGACGAGGAGGATGGTCGGTGTCGTGCTCATGTATGGATCTCCGGCAGCGGCCGGCGGAATGCCGACCGTGCAGCCACTGTCCGTGGGCGGCGTTAACCACTGGTGACGCAATCGGGTCACTGCAATCGTATGCGTCGTCCAATGTCATGCAGGGCACTTGCCGATCTCACGTGAAAACGTTTCCATGGGCGTTCCTCTGGAGCTTCGCACCGCGCATGACGCCTTCATCCCCGCTTGCCCAGCAGCACGCTACCCGTGCCGCCTTCTTCATTCCCGGATTCGCCACCGCCGCGTGGGCGCCGATGGTGCCCTACGCCAAGGCCAAGGCCGGGCTGTCCGACGCCAGCCTTGGCGCGGTGCTGCTGTGCCTGGGCCTGGGCTCGCTGCTGGCGATGCCTTTGGCGGGCGCACTGACCGGGCGACTGGGCTGCCGTCGGGTGATGGTCATCACCTGCGCCATGATGCTGTGCGCGCTGCCCCTGCTGGTACTGGCCCCTTCACCCATGGCACTGGGCGCGGCGCTGTTCGTGTTCGGCGCCGGCGTAGGGGCACTGGACTGTGCGATGAACATGCAGGCGGTGGCCGTCGAGCGCGATGCCGGGCGCGCGATGATGTCCGGCTTCCACGCCTTCTACAGCATCGGCGGCTTCGTCGGTGCCGGCTGCATGACCGGCCTGCTGATTCTCGGCACGCCGCTGTGGCTGGCGGCGCTGGTGTCGGTTGCCGCACTGCTGCTGGTCGCAGCCTTGGCGGCCCCGCACTGGCGACCGCAGCGCATCCTGCATGAAGGCCCCCTGCTGGCACTGCCGCATGGTGTGGTGCTGTTCATCGGCGTGCTGGCGTTCGTGGTGTTCCTCGCCGAGGGCTCGATGCTGGACTGGAGCGCGGTGTTCCTGGCGGAAGTGCGGCAGGTGCCGCGCGACCAGGCGGGAGCCGGCTTCGCATTGTTCACGCTGGCGATGACCGCGATGCGCCTGTTCGGCGACGGCATCGTCGAGCGCCTCGGGCGAACGCGCACGATTGTCATCGGTGGCATCACCGCGGCCGCCGGTTTCGGCCTGGCCACGCTGGTAGCGTCGTTCCCGGTGGCGCTGGCCGGCTACGTCCTGGTTGGGCTGGGCTGCGCCAACATCGTGCCGGCGCTGTTCTCGATGGCCGGCCAGCAGCGGGTGATGCCGGAGAGCATCGCCATCACGGCGGTGACCACGCTGGGCTACGCCGGCATCCTCGCCGGTCCGGCCGCGATCGGCGCGCTCGCGCATGTGACCAGCCTCGGCTTCGCCTTCCTGTGCGTGGCCGCATTGCTGCTCGGCGTGGCCGCGTCCGCACGCTCACTGGCACGCCGCCTGCCCTGACAGAAAAAGGGGACGGAGGGGATTAAGTCGTATCTGCCTCGGGTGTGCTGCAAACGACTTAATCCCCTCCGTCCCCTTTTTGTTCAACCGCGCGTCGGGGCCTTCACCGGCATATCCGCAGCGTCATGCACCAGCCACTCAGCCTGGGCCGGCAGCTGCGGGGCCGGGCACGCGCTCTTCGGGTGGTGCTCGTCACGGGCCATCCAGTCATCGACCACGCCGGCCAGCAGATCCAGCCGCAGCGGCAGGGTGATGTGGTCCTCGCCGCGCATCTCGATGTAGTGCGCGCGCGGATTGGCCAGGGCCAGCTCGCGGCCCTGGCTGACCGGAATATGCTGGTCGCCCTGCCCATGCAGCAGCAGCACGCAGGCGCGGGTATCGGCCAGCGCGCGTGCCACGTCCACGCGGTCCAGATCGACATCGATGCGGCGGCTGGCGGCGGCAATCACCTGGTTGATGTCCTGGCCGCCGTAGCGCCAGCGCGCGTAGGACGCCACCGCCTGCGCCTTCAGGCCTTCCGGTTGCAGCCCCATCAGGTGCGGGATCATGCTGCGGATCGCCACCCCGGCATTGGCGAACGACTCCATCGCCACCACTCCAGCCACCTGGTCACCCAGCTTGTCGGCGGTGAACACCGCAGTGGCGGCGCCGTAGGAGACACCGAACAGGTACAGCGGTCCAGTGATCTCGCCGCGCGCGCGCAGTTCGCCGATCACATCAACGACGTCATCGGATTCATACGTGCCATAGCCGGACGGGCCTGCACCGGACTGGCCGTGGTTGCGCAGATCGAGGGTGACCACGCGGTAGCCCGATTCGGCCAGCTGCAGCGACCACGGCAGCATCGAATCGCCGTTCATCATCCAGCCGTGCAGCAGCACCACGGTGCCGCGCGGCGCCTGCGCACGGAACGGCTGCGGCACGGCCAGGCTCAGTCCGGTATCCAGCGGCAGGCCGTTCTCGTGGCGCTGCGGCAGGTAGTGGTAGCGCGCACCGTAGTCACCCGGATCGAACACGCGCCAGAAGATCGGCACGCCATCACGGCCCGGTGCGAAGCCGTGGCGGTTGGGCAGTTCGGCGATGGCCGCGGCGATGCGCGGGCGATCAAGCAGGGTCGACACGCCACCTGGCGCGATCAGCCTGTCGGCGAGCGAGGTGGATGAGGCATTGATCAAGGAAGAGCATGCAGCCAGCCACAGGCCGGCGCACGCCAGCAACAGCAGCAGCAGGCGCTTCATATCACGTCGTAGGGGTAAATCAGACAGGCTGCGACGTTAACGCCTCAACTGCCCCGCCATCTATCGCGCGCGGATGACGACTTGATGACAACGCAGGAACGATTCAGCTTGGTGTACAGGGTGTCTCCGTCCAGTCATTGATCCGGATCAATGAACGCACGCGCACGATTGCCCACAGTGCCACCATGCGCACCTCGCTCAAGCTCGCCATTGCCCTGGCCGCCACGCTGGCCGCCGCCTACGGTATCGCCCGCACCACGCCCTACTGGTTCGCGCCGCGACAGACGGCACAGGTCGACATCCACGACCCGGCGCTGATCGCGCAGGGACAATACCTGTCGCGCGCTGCGGACTGCGCGGCCTGCCATACCGCGCCTGGCGGCAAGCCGTTCGCCGGTGGCCTCGGCATGCAGACGCCGATGGGCACGATCTACTCGACCAACATCACGCCCGACCCCGAAACCGGTATCGGCAGCTACGACTACGCCGACTTCGAGCGCGCGGTGCGCCGCGGCATCCGTCATGACGGCCAGCCGTTGTATCCGGCGATGCCATATGCCTCCTACGTGATTGCCAGCGACGCCGAGATAAAGGCGCTGTACGCCTACTTCATGGGCTCGGTGCAGCCGGTAAGGCAGGACAACGCCGACAGCACGATTCCATGGCCGGCCAACATGCGCTGGCCGCTGGCGTGGTGGCAGCTGCTGTTCGCACGCCCGCGCAGTTTCAACCCGGACCCGTTGCTGGATGCCGGGCAGCAGCGCGGTGCCGAACTGGTGGAAGGCCTGGCCCACTGCGGCGCCTGCCACACGCCACGCGGCCTGGCGTTCCAGGAAAAGGCGATGGCCGACGATGGCAGCCGCCAGTTCCTGTCCGGCTCGGTGCTGGAAGGCTGGTATGCGAAGAACCTGCGCAACGAGTCAACCGGCCTGGCCAGCTGGAGCGAAGGTGAGATCGTCGACTTCCTGCGCACCGGCCGCACCGATCGCTCGGCGGCCTTCGGCGGCATGGCCGACGTGGTCGAACACAGCACGCAGTACCTGTCCGACGCCGACCTGCTGGCGATGGCGCGCTATCTGAAACAGCTGCCGGCGCGCGAGGGCCGCAGCGCGCAGTGGTCGGCCGGTACCGACACCACCACCGCAGCGCTGCGCAATGGCGACTACCGCGTGGCCGGCTCGCTGGCCTATGCCGAGCACTGCCAGGCCTGCCACCGCGCAGATGGCCGCGGCATGCCGCGCGTATACCCGGCGCTGGCCGGCAACTCGATCGTATTCGCCGATGATCCGAGCTCGCTGGTGCAGGTGACCCTGATCGGCGGCCGCACGCCGCACACCCCGCACGACCGCATGGCGTTCACCATGCCGGGCTTCGAGCAGCTGCCGAACGCGCAGCTGGCACAGATCCTGACCTTCATCCGCAGCAGCTGGGGCAACCAGGCCAGCGCAGTCAGCGAGGTCGACGTGGCGCGGATGCGCCGGGTGGTGCGCGACAAGCCGGTGCACTACGTTCCGCAGGAGGCCGCACGATGAAGCGCTCGCGCAAGCATTCCCGCCTGCTGTTCGGCAGTGCGATCGCCGCCCTGGTGCTGGCCGGTGCCGGCACCCTTGCCTATCACCATCTCTACCCGGACCTGGATGCCGCCGCGGCCAGCACGATCGACATGCTCGATGCACAGGGCAAGGTGGTGGGGCATTACCAGCCGCCCAGCGCCGAAGAGATCGCCGCGCTCGGCAACGCCGAGTCGGTGATGCTCGGACGCCGCCTTCTCAATGAGACCGCGCGGCTGCTGCCGGACAATGTCGGCAACGATCTGAACTGCAATTCGTGCCACATGGCCGAGGGCAAGCGGCCCTTCGGCAACCACTACTTCAATACCGGTGGTGGTGCCTATCCGCGCTACATGCCGCGCCCGGGCAAGGTGATCGGACTGACCGAGCGCATCAACGGCTGCCTGCAGCGTTCGATGAACGGCAAGCCGCTACCGAAGGACTCGCCGCAGATGCGCGCGATGCTCGACTACATGGCATGGCTGAGCAGTCCGGTGCCCGAGGGCGCCCGCGTCGCTGCGCCCAGTGAAGGGCCGATCGACAGCACGCTGACCCCGGACCCGATCCGCGGCCAGGCGCTGTACGCCGCTCAGTGTGCGGCCTGCCATGGCGACAACGGCGAAGGCCGGCGTGATGCCAGCGGTGACATCGCCTTCCCGCCGCTGTGGGGTGAGCACAGCTTCAACATCGGCGCTGGCATGGCCCGGCTGTACAAGGCCGCCGGCTTCGTCAAGCACAACATGCCACCGGCGGTAACCCGCGAGCCGCCGCTGGGGCAGCAGGTGATGCCAGACCAGGACGCGGTGGACATCGCCAGCTACTTCATCAACCAGCCGCGGCCGGACTTTGCCAACAAGAGCAAGGACTGGCCGCGCGACCCGAAACCCAAGGACGCGCGGTACTGAGCAGGCGCCCGCTCAGCGCTTGACCAGCTCCACGCGGCGATTGCGTGCCTTGCCTTCCTCGCTGCCATTGTCGGCCACCGGCTTGTCGGCACCGAAGCCGGCCGCCTGCAGGCGATCGGCGGTGATGCCCTTGGCGGTCAGCGCGGCCACCACCGACCGTGCGCGATCCTCTGACAGGCTGCGGTTATGCGCCACGGCGCCGCTGTTGTCGGTGTGGCCTTCGATCGACAGCTTCAACGCAGGATCACCCTGCAGGAGCTGCAGCACCTGCGCCAGCTGCGGTTCGGAGGCCGGCAGGATCTGCGCCTTATCGGTGGCGAAGTTGACCTGGATCGCCACCCGACCGTCGCTGTCCAGCTTCTTCTTCAACGCATCGGCCGGCAGCAGCGCCGCGGTCTGGGTGAAGCCCTTGCGTTCGGCCACCACCCAGCCGGCACTGAGGTATTCCAGCCGCGCGTGCACCCACACCTGGCGGCCATCGGCCAGATCGACGCGGTAGACCACGCTGTCGTAGTTGTTCCAGTTGAAGCTGGCTGCATTGCTGTAGGCCGACTGCACCGGCTTCGGCACCCCCTCGGCCGCCTCGCGCGGGATGCGCCCCTCGAACACCTTGGTGCCGTTGACCTGGGCCATCATCGCTTCCAGGTTGCGGCGCACCTCGTGCATCGAGTACTCGCGCTCCCCCTTGTCGAAATCGGCGGCGAAGGTACGACCCTCGACCTGCTCGAAGTGATCGCCGGTCCAGAACGGGAACGCATCGAAATCACGTTGCTGGGCCTTGTTGCGGTCGCCATAGCCGGCCGGCAGGGACAGGTGCGGGAAACTGTCCGACCACTGCGCAGTGGCCTTGAACGGCACCTCATCCACCACCACCAGGCCAGCGCCGTTGCTGTCCACCGCCAGCTGCAGCCAGACGGTGCGGTTGGCCTGGCGCAGCACGTAGACCGTGGTGGGCGCGTCCTGTTCGCCGTTCACCGCATCGATGAAGCCGCCACCGATCTCGCCTTCCAGCTGCGGGCCATAGTAGATATCGCGCAGCAGCGCGCCTTCAAACACCTTGCGCCCACCGGCGGCCGTGATCACACCGTCGACGTTGCGCTGCACTTCCAGTGCGGAGAACGCCTTGCCGGGTGCCGCTTCACTGTCGGCCACGATGCGTGCCGACCAGCTCGGGCCTTCCACCCAATGCACGCCCTCGCCCATGCGGAACGGAAAGCGTGCCCACGCGCGCGGGTGCGGTGCGTTCTGCGGCGCATAGCCCTGCGGCAGGCTGAAGAACGGCAGTTCGCCCAACGCAGCAGCGCTCAGCGGCACGCTGCCGGTGTCGAACGGCACCAGCGGCACCGGCTTGCCATCGCGGTCGGTGAGTGCGGCGCCATCGGCCGCAGTGGAGGACGCCGGCGGCGCTGCCTCGGGTGCGGCGTTCTCACCGGCGGTGGGCGGCGGAGGCTGTGCGCCCGCCTGTTCGCCTGATGGCGCCCGGTTGCACCCTGCCAGCAGCAACAGTGCTGCGCCCCCCAGCCAGATCTTCGACCGCTTCCGCATCGCCAGCACCTCAGCTCCATTGAAGCGCCGAGCATACCCGAAGGCCGTGACCGGCCCCACAGTGCCATCGTAGTTGCGTGGCCACGTCATGCCGATGTCATTGGCACTACCGACACTCCGGGGCTTCCCTCCCTTGCAGGTCCGGTTTCGATGCGAACGATTGCGCGCTTTCCCCGTATTTCGCTGCTTGCCCTGCTGATCGCCCCCGCACTGGACGCCCTGGCCGAAGCACCGCAGGGCGAAACGGCCGAAGCGCGCAGCAGCGACGCCCGTACGCTGGACCAGGTGCAGGTGATCGGCCAGGCCACCAGCTACGCCAAGACCTCGGTACGCGCCGAGACGCTGAACCGGCAGACGGTGATGAGCAGTGTCAACGACGCGCTCAATGAAGTGCCGGGCGTGGTGGTCAGCGAGGCCGACGCCACCGGCTCGTCGGTGTGGGGTACGCAGATCAGCATGCGTGGCTTCGTCACCAACCGCGACACCCAGCAGATCGGCACCACCATCGACGGCCTGCCCAATGGTGGCTCCGGCTACGGTGGCGGTTCGCTGGCCAACCGCTACATCGACACCCTCGATCTGGAAACGGTGGAAGTCAGCCAGGGCACCGCCGACATCTCCTCGCGCTCGAACGAGGCGCTGGGCGGTACGCTGAACTTCCTCACCAGCGACCCGCTGCAGGACAGCCGCCTGCGCTTCGTGATCGGCGCCGGTGACAACGACGCACGCAAGTACTACGTGCGCTATGACACCGGCCTGCTCGGCGGCCACACCCGCGCCTGGGTCAGCGCTTCCTCGTCCAAGGTGCACGATTGGATCGATGGCACCGGCCACGCCAGCAACGACCATATCGCCGGCAAGTTCATCACCGAACTGGACCGCTGGACGCTGACCGGCTACCTGTCCTACAACGATGCTGACGAGCCCGAGTACACCAGTGTCTCGCCCGCCGGTTTCGCCACCAACCCGGACCGTGACAACCTGGTGGGCACGCTCACCGGCATTCCGTACCTGGACCAGAACTACCGCTCCGGCTCGCGTGCGCTGCGCGAGAACACCTTCGGCTACCTGCGCGCCGCCTTCGATGGCGGCAACGGCTTCAAGGCCTCGGTGGCGGCCTACGGGCACCGCATGGAAGGGCGCGGCGACTGGCTGCCGCCGTACCTGGCGCAGGTCAGCGATGACGGTGCCGGTCGCCCGGAGTCGGAATACATCGGCGGCAAGACGGTCTACGGCGGCAGCAATCGCGGCCAGATCTTCTTCGTCAATCCCGATGGCAGCGCCGCGCAGCGCCTGGCCAGCTGCACCCCGCGGCTGGGCTTCACCGCCGAGTACGACCCGAACTGCTACGCCGGCAACGTACTGGGCGCGCAGTCCTACCGCCACACCCACTACGACAACGACCGCATGGGCGTGACCGCCGACGTTGAATGGCGGCAGAGCTTCGGCGCGGTCGACAACACGATCCGTGGCGGCCTGTGGGTGGAGAAGCTGGACCGTTCGGCGCGCCGCGACTGGCACCGCCTGCTCAATGTCGGCCAGAGCATCGCCTTCGATCACCAGCCCTACTGGGTGCAGTTCGAGGACAAGTACAAGGTTGACGAGCAGATGTACTACGTCGAGGACGTCGCGCGCTTCGGCCCGTTCAGTGCGCGCCTGGGCGTGAAGCAGTTCTTCGTCGACCAGTCACGCCGTCGCGTGATCGGTGCCAGCGAGCACGTGAAATCCGATTCCAAGTCCGACCCGCTGCTGTCCACCGGCTTCACCTGGGCGCCGGGCGTGGAAGGCATGGAGCTGTTCGCCGGCTTCTCGCAGAACTTCGCCGCCATCCCCTCCGGCGTGCTGGGCGAGACCGACCCGCAGCGCTTCCGCAACGTCGAGCCGGAAACCGCCGACAACATCGAAGTGGGCATGCGCATCAGCCGCTGGCCGCTGACCGCCTCGGTCACCCTGTACAACATCAAGTTCGACAACCGCATCGTCTACCTGCCGGCCGGCTTCGTCAGCGGCATCGACTACCTGGGCGAGACCGACGGCGTCTACGAGAACTTCGGCGGCGTGGAAAGCAACGGCCTGGAAGCGGCGCTCGGCTATGGCTGGGACAACGGCTGGCGGATCAATGCGGCCTACACCTACAACCGCTCCAAGTACCTGGGCAGCGGCAACGCCGCGCGCGACACCCAGCTGGGCATCGTCGACGGCGCCAAGGTGATCGGCCAGCCGGAGAACACACTGGTGCTTTCGGCCGACTGGCAGGGTGCGAACTGGAACTTCGGCCTGTCCGGCCGCTACCTGGGCACCCGCTACCTGGACGCCGCCAACGTCAACAAGCTGCCGTCGGCCACCGTGTTCAACGCCAACATCGGCTTCGACCTGCAGGGCCTGTCCCCGCGCCTGAAGGGCATGGGCGCCAACCTGGTGGTGAGCAATCTGACCGACAAGCGGTATCTTGCAGGGGTGGACGGCCGCGACAACGCCTTCATCGGCGCCCCGCGCACCGTCGGCATCTCCTTCCGTGTGGACCTGTGAGTGAGCCCGTGACCGATATCGGCCGACGCCGGTTGTTGCAGGCCGGCGTTGCCGCCGGCCTTTCCCCGCTGCTGCCCAGCATCGCCCGGGCCGCAGCGATCGCCCCTGCCACGCAGGCGCGCAGCCTCGAAGACCTGCAGCACATCGTGGTGTTGATGCAGGAAAACCGCTCGTTCGACCACTACTTCGGCACGCTGCCGGGCGTGCGTGGCTTCGGCGATCGCTTCGTTGCGCCGGCCGCTGCACTGGAGGCCGGTGGCCGCACCCGCAGCCTGTGGCTGCAACCCGACGCCAGCGGCAAGCGCGCGATCGCGCCGTTCCCGCTGGATACCGCCGCGCACTTCGGCTACATGCGCGTGGAAGGCACCCCGCACACCTGGCCCGATGCGCAGCGCGCCTGGGACCACGGCCGCATGGGGCAATGGCCGAAGGCCAAGCAAAATCACTCGATGGGCTACTTCCAGCGCAGCGACCTGCCGTTCCAGTTCGCGCTGGCCGATGCCTTCACGATCTGCGACGCCTACCACTGCGCGATGCAGGCCGGCACCAACCCGAACCGGGTGTTCCTGTGGACCGGGCACAACGATGCCGCCGCGCGCGCCGGTGGCCCGGTGATCGCCAACTCGCACGACAACTTCCCCGAATACGGCGGGCATCCGGCGTCGTACCGCTGGAGCAGCTATGTCGAACGCCTGCAGCAGGCGAGCGTGTCCTGGCAGATCTACCAGGACATGGCCGACAACTTCACCGACAACCCACTGGCCGGCTTTGAGGCGTTCCGTCGCGCCTACAGCGCTGCGCCCGGGCACGACCCACAGCTGCGCGCGCGCGGCGTCAGCACCCGTGGGCTGGGG
>NZ_JASJSU010000100.1:0-15152 GCF_030237045.1 Stenotrophomonas maltophilia group sp. Smal17 | reverse complement strand
GGATTCCGCGACCAAGCCACGAGGGGCTGCGCCGTTGGCTGGAAACCTACGGCCACCAACCCTGCCCGAACCGGGCGTAATGATCCGCCGCGCGCTCGAACGGATTGCGCGCGCTCACCCCGCCGCACAGCAGGTACACCGGCAGGTACAGCGGCCCCAGCACCAGATACTGGTAGACGTGCGCGCGCTCGTGGTCATCCAGCCGGATCAGTGGCTCCACGCCCCACCCGGCCTGATGCGCATAGGTGCGACAGGACATGCCCAGGTCGTGTCCGGTATGCAGGATCACATTGCCCAGCGTGATCGCCCCGCCCGGCCCCCACGGCCAGTGATCGAAGATGAGTGCACAGTCGCGGGCGCTCCAGCGCAGCGTCGCCCCACCCAGCAGGCCCGCCAGCCCACCGATCAGGCCGATCAGCGTATTGGGCAGCGTCCACACCGCGCCCAGCACCTGCAGCGCGCGCAGCCAGAGTGGCCAGGGCCGGGAGGTGGCGTTCAATCGGCCTCGTTCGGGATCAGCAGCCACAGGATCAGGTAGACCAGGATGCCGGGGAAGGCCGCCGAGCCGATCGAGACCAGCACGAACACGATCCGTACCAGTGTGACGTTCCAGCCAAAGCGATGGGCAATGCCACCCATCACGCCGGCAATCATGCGGTCGTTCAGTGAACGCGACAGCGTGCGTGGCGTGGTGTTCATGGTGGCATCTCCTCGGGAACCAGAAAGCGCAGTCGAGCGTGGCTCGACTCTACACCCTGGCCATGTCTACGGCGCGCGTTGGCGCAGGGCCTGCAGGCGGGCGCCAAACCAGGCCGCAGCCGTCTGTTCAGGCTGCCCGGGACATTGGATGCGATAGGGCTTGCCGCTCATGCTGCTCTGGCTGGCCGCGCGCTCGATGAACTGCTCGGCGCTGTCGACCATGTCCTTCTTCAGCAGGTAGTCGTACTTGCGCTGCAGGTGCGCGCGCGCATCGCTGCCGTCGTACCAGCTGCCATTGCGCTGGAACCGGCACTGCGAACCGTCGAGGCTGGAGATCAACTGGGCGATCTCGCGTTGCGCCTGCGGGCCGGGGGCGGCGTCGGCCAGGGGTGCCGCCAGCAGTGCGGCAAGAATCAACGAAATCCGGTACGTCATCATCCCCCCAAGGGCAGTCGAGCAAGCTCGACTCTACAGGTCGCGAGCCTTCAGCCAGCCATCGATCGTGGCCGGCACTTCGCGTTGTGCGCGACCGGACACGTAAATGCCGATATGGCCGCCGCGGAAACTGGACTCGGTGTAGTCCTCGGTGCCCAGACGCCCGCGCATCGCGCGCGACGCATCCGGCGGCACCAGATGGTCCTGCTCGGCGTAGATGTTCAGCACCGGCAGGGTCACCTGCGACAGATCCACCGCCTCCTCGCCGATCCGCACCGTGCCATTCACCAATCCATTGCCCTGGTAGAACTGCTTGATGAAGTCACGGAACGCTTCGCCTGCCAGATCCGGTGAGTCGAAGATCCACTTCTCCATGCGCAGGAAATCCTCCAGCGCGGCCTTGTCATCGAGGATGTCGAGCAGGCCCACGTACTTCTGCACGTTCAGGCGGAACGGCTTGAGCATCAGGTAGCTGGCATTCATCAGATCGGCCGGGATGTTGCCCAGCGTGTCGACCAGCAGGTCGACGTCCACCTGCCGCGCCCAGTGCGAGAGCATGTTGTCGGCGGTCTGGAAATCGACCGGGGTGACCATGGTGATCAGCTTGCCCAGCTTGTGCCGGCGCAGCGCGGCGTAGCACAGCGCGAACACGCCGCCCTGGCAGATGCCGAGCAGGTCCACCGGTCCACCACTGCGCTGGCGCAACACGTCCACCGCGCCATCGATATAGCGCAGCAGATAATCCTCCAGGGTCTGGAAGCGTTCGGAGCGGTCCGGGTAGCCCCAGTCCAGCACGTATACGTCCTGGCCCAGCGCCAGTAGCTTCTGCACCAGTGAGCGATCAGCCTGCAGATCGACCATGTACGGCCGGTTGACCAGCGCGTAGACAATCAACAACGGCGTGCGCCGGGTCGGCGCCTGTTCGCCGACGAAGCGGTACAGCACCACCTTGCCGTCGCGCCAGACTTCCTCGCGGGCGGTCACGCCATAATCCACGTCCTCCACCTGCGGCAGCAGCGTGAGCCCTTCCAGCAGCTTGCGCTGCATGGCCAGGGTTTCCTGCATCAGGTCGTCGGCGTTGAAGCCCAGCGGTCCCTTCATCGGTCACGCGTCCGTGACGAGGTGCGGGCGGCGGCCTTCTTCGCAGGCGCCTTCCTTGCGGGCACTTTCTTTGCAGGCGCCTTGCTGGGGGCCGCCTTGTTGGCAGGGGCCTTCTTCGCCGCCTTGCGCGCGGCCGGCTTCACTTTCGCCGGGGCCGGCTGCGCCACGGGATCCACGGTGGCGGTACCCGCCAGCACCGCCACCTGCGCCTGCAGCCGACGCAGGCTGCGCTCCAGCTCGGCGATGCGGCGGTGCGCGGCGTCCATCTCGCTGCGGGTCGGCAACCCGATGCGCTCACTCATCTGTTCCACCTCGCGCTGCAGGCCGGCGCGCAGGCGCATCTGTGCGTTGCCCAGCGAGGCGTACACCTGCTGGAACGGCTCGGACATGGCGACCTTGGCGTAGGCCTCTTCGGCCACTTCGATCCACAGGTCGAACATCGCGCGGGCGCTGGTCAATTGGCTGCCGGGCTGCTCGTGCTGGGCCAGGCGCTGTTCAAACAACGCGAAGGCCTCGTCCAGCGCCTGCTTGATCTGCTCGACGTAGGCGCGCGAATGTTGCTGGTATTCCTCCTGCGCGCGCAGCAGCGCCTGCCAGCGCGCCTGGTGCTCACGGCCTGGACCAAACGCCGGGCTCTGCAGCCACGGGCCCGCCTGCAGCTGGAACTGCTGCAGCCAGGCGGCGAATTCGGGCACGGCGGCGCCGGCGTGGGTGCTGCCACGAGCGCCCTGCAGCATCCATTGCAGCATGCCATCACCCTGCCCCTGCACCGCCTCGCGCCAGGCCTGGGCCACGTCGGCGCTGCTGGCGTCGCGGCCGGCGAATCGCGCGGCCACGTCCTGCATGGTGCCGTACCAGCTACCGGCCTGTTCGCGGAACCGGCGCACCGCGTCTTCCGGCGCGCCCGGCCCCTGCTCGGGCAGCAGCTGGCCCCACTCGTCGAACAGCCGCTGCCAGCTGCCCGGGCCATCGCCAGCCGGGGCGCCAGGCGTCGCCGCGTGGCGCAGGGCATCTCCCCAGGCGCCGAAGTACTGCCGGGCCAGGGCTTCGAAATCGCTGCTGCCGGTATCGTGGGCCGAGCTGGTCATCGCAGGCCTCCGCAGGGCTGGGTCATGGCTTGGGAATACGCAGGGTCTTGCTGATCATCAGCGACCCGGACAGGGCGAACAGCAGCACCATCGGGTGCAGCTGCCACGGGCCGATCTGCCATTGGCCGAACCAGATTTCCTGGCCGATGGCGCCGGTGCCTGCCGCGATCGCCAGCACGATCACCAGTACCAGGCTGGTCGGGATCGGGGTGCCCTCGAAATACGTGACCTTGCCCTCGTCGCCCGTCATTGCCTCGGCGGTGACGTTGTAGCGCGCCAGGCGGCTGACGCCGCAGCAGACGAAATAGCTCAGCACCAGCCAGTCCCACCCGCCCTGCATGCCACAGGCATAGGCCAGTGCGGCCGGGGCCACACCGAAGGAGATCACGTCCGACAGCGAATCCAGCTCGCGGCCCAGGGTGGAGCTGGATTTGCGCCAGCGCGCGATGCGCCCGTCCAGCGCGTCGAAGATGAAGGCCAGCGGGATCAGCGCCATGCCGAACATCAGGTAGCCGCGCTCGCCGTCCTGCAGGAAGCGCATTGCGGCGAACACCGCACCGGTGCCGCAGAAAGCATTGGCCAGGGTGAACCAGTCGGCCAGCTGGAATTCGCGCAGCATCGAGAAGTGACGTTTCATGGGGTCTCACGGAGCATCAAGGCCCACAGGTTACCGCGAGCGCCGCCGCTGGCGACAGCACTGGCCGCGCCGATCCTTCACCGCTCCCTCACCTGTCCTCACCGGCGGTGAATTTTTCGCCACCCATCTTGACAGCCTAGGGGGGTGGCGCCTGTCGCCGCTTATCCACAAAGTTGCCCACGCGTAATCCACACCCCCTGTGGACAACCAGATCTCACCGACTGCGACGCTGGACATTTCCTCATCACCCTGAAGCGGGGTTCCCCTACTTCCCAAGCTGCGAAGGCAGCGCTATGGTCGTCGGCGGACCCCGCCGCCGCCACGTCCAGATTCCCGCGACGGACGATGATGATGCTGGATGCTTCCACCCTGGCCGCGCAGCTGCGGCACCCCCACGGCGACGCCGCACAGGCTGTAGCCGAATCGATGAACCGCAGCAATGGCGCGCTCAACCGGGCCGCGATCGGCCTGCTGGCGGTGACCTCAGGCGAACGGGTGCTGGAGATCGGCCCCGGCAACGCTGCGTTTGCGCCGCTGCTTCTGCAGGCCAGCGACAGCCGCTACCTGGGCATCGAACTGTCCAGCGCCATGGTCGAGGCCGGCAACCGGCAGCTCGTCGCCGCCGGGCTGGCCGAGCGGGCCGGGATGCGCCATGGCGACGCCCATGCCCTGCCGATCGCCGATGCCGCGATGGATGCGGCACTGGCCGTCAACACCCTGTACTTCTGGCCAGACCTGGCGCCGGTGCTGGGCGAACTGGCACGGGTCGTGCGCCCGGGTGGCCGGCTATGCCTGGCCTTCGGCGATGCCGCCTTCATGCGCAGCCTGCCGTTCACCGCCGATTTCCAGCTGCACGAGCTGGATGCAGTGGAGCTGGCGCTGCGTGTCGCCGGGTTCGGCGTTTCTGCCTGGCGCAGCCACCGCGAAACCGCGCCCGGCAACGATGGCCAGGCCCGCGAAAAGCACTTCCATCTGCTACTGGCACAGCGGCGCTGAACCGGACTTCCGGCCAGCGGCCGGCACTACCCAGCTTGCAGCGGCGCTGACGTGGTAGAGCCGGCCGCTGGCCGGCTGCCCGGAACGTTACGGGTTGCCGGCCAGCGGTCGGTATTACCCGCCTTGCACCCGTCGCCGCCAACGCGCGAAACAGAACACCTGCATCACCAGCATCGCCAGCAATCCCAGCGGCCACGCCCACCACAGCCCGGCCAGCCCATGCCGCGCCTGCAGCCACATCGCCAGCGGCAGTTCCACCAGCAACACCGCCGACATGCCCAGCAACGCTGGCAGCAAAACCGTGCCGCTGCCACGCATCACCCCGACCAGCACCGCGGTGACACCCATTGCCAGCACGCCCCAGACCACCGTACGCAGCTGCAGCGCGGCCAGTTCGCGCACCTCCGGCGCCGCCAGGATCAGGCCGCTCAGCCAGGGCGCCAATGCCATCACCAGCATCACCACCGCCGCCAGCAACGCCAGCCCCAGCAGCACGCCGGTGCGGGCGATGGCCGGCAACCGCGCCGCACGCCCCGCGCCCATCGCGTGGGCCGCAAGGATGGTGGCGGTGATGCCCAGCGACATGGCTGGCAACTGCACCCAGCTCATCAACTGGTTGACCGCACCGTAGGCCGCCGTGGCCGTGTAGCCGTAGCGGTTGATCCAGCCCAGCAACACGATCTCGGCAATGGCCAGGCTGAACATCTGCAGCGAGGACGGTAGGCCGATGCGCAGCATCGAGCGGATCAGCCCCCGATCGAAACGGATGGCGCGCAGCAGATCATGGCCCGGCGCCAACGGGTGTGCCAGACGATGCCAGCGCCACAGCAACCAGACCAGGCCCAGCAGCGAAGCGAACACCGCCGATACCGCCGCACTGGCCGCACCCAGCCGCGGCAGGCCGGCCCAGCCCAGGATCAGCAGTGGCGTGCACAACAGGCCCACCCCTGTGGCCAGCAGCAGCGCGTGCAATGGCGTCTTCGCATCGCCCACCGCGCGGCTTACGGCGGTCGCCAGCCACAGCAGGAAGAAGGCCGGCGCCCCCAGCAACAACACGCGCGCATAGGCGATGGCCTCGTCCAGGATCGGTGCCGGCGTACCCAGTGCTGCCAGCAGCTGCGGCGCGAAGAGGCCGCCCACCGCCATCGCCAGCACCGACAGCGACAGCACCAGCGCCACCGCGCTGCCTGCCACCGCTCGCGCCTGGTGTGGCCGACCGGCGCCCCAGGCCTGGCCGATCAGCACCATCGCACCGGTCGCCAGGCCCATCACCAGCGCCAGCAGCAGGAAAAAAGCCGGGAAGAATGCGGCGGCGGCGGCCACGGCCTGCGTGCCAAGCAGGTGCCCCAGATAGATGTTGTCCAGTGTGCCTGCGGCCAACTGCAGCGCATTGGTCAGCAGCATCGGAAGCAGCAGGGTCAGATAGGTGCGCCACAGCGGCTGCGCAACCGGCGCAGCAGGAGATGCAGGAGATGCAGGAGGGTTCATCGGAGTCTCTGGGCAAAGCGGCGCCCTGCCCGGCGTTTCAGCCAGCAAAGAGCGCGCACGAAGGGAACGGGCCGTGGCCCGCGATCAGGTGAAGCGCTCGCTCAGCGAGCGCGGGGTGTTTCAGCCGTCGGCAGTGCTGGCAGGGTCATCGAACGCCAGGCGCAGGGCATGCGTGCGCACGTCGTCGGGCCACGCGTGCAATGCCGTTTCAAAACCCGCGCGGTCATGCGCGAACAGGAGGCGGATGGCGTCCTCGAAGCCCGGCAGGTCGCCGCCGATGGTCTGCAGGAAGTGATAGGCACGCTCGCTGTCCCGGCGCTGCCGATCCCTGTCCGCGCCGGCACGGCTGGCCGATTCCACCAGCCTGCGCAGCACCACCGAGGCCCCGCCCGGCTGTTCGGCCAGCCACGCCCAATGGCGCGGCAGCAGTGTCACTTCGCGGGCAACCACGCCCAGCTTGGGTCGACCGCGGCCGCGTGGGATTGCAGGTGTATCGTCGACCGGGGTTTCCGGATCCGCTTCCACGGCCGGCGGGAACGCCTCGGCCACCCGCGCCAGCAGCTGCGCATCCGTGCCGCGCGTATCGAAATCGCGGGTGCGGCCGGTGGCGTTGTCGAACACCAGCAGCGGACCGGCGGCGTTGTCGGCGCGCAGCTGTTTCAGCGCCAACGCGGCGACTTCCGGGGTACCGGACGCCACCAGGCGATGGCCGTCGAAACAGCTGAACGGAGGAAGTCGGGACGCAGGCATGGCAAGGGCACCGGAGGCGATGCGCAAATATTGCCCGGGTAATTTGTGACTGTCAATATTGTCCGGGTATTAATTGGCCGGAAGAGCGTGCCAACCAAGGTTGGCATCCACCAGAAAGGTTGGCACCCACCCGATTCGCCGGGTCACAGCCGGCTGAAGGACCAGCTCACCATGCGGCCGTCCTTGTACGGCATCACGCCGTGGAACGGGCGCGGGTCGGCATCGAACACCAGCGGCAGGAAATTGCGGTCGCCCTCCCACATCGGCAGCGTGTCCAGCTTGTCCAGCTCCACCCATTCCAGCGTGCCTTCATGGTTGCCACCGTGCGGAGTACCTTCGAAGCCATCGATGACGAACACGAAGCCGAGCCAATCCTCGCCGTGCTTGCCGAAGCCGGGCCAGCTGATGGTGCCGCGCAGGCGCATGCCGGTGCAGTCGATGCCGGCCTCCTCCTGGATCTCGCGGCGCATGCTGGCGGCCACGTCCTCGTCCGCTTCGATCTTGCCGCCCAGCCCGTTGTACTTGCCCAGGTGATGGTCTCCCGGGCGGGTATTGCGGTGGATCATCAGCACCTGGCGACGATCAGGCGAAAGCACGTAGCCCAGGGTGGCGACGATCGGGGTGTACGGCATGGGGCAGCATCCAGCGGCAGGTCAGCCCCGGATTATGGCCGATCAGCGCACCAGCGACAGGCGGCGCTCGGTCGGCGTGCGGATGCCGTCGGAATCGCGACGCAGGGTGGCGACGCCGTGGCCGCGCTCGGCCAGGTATTCCAGCCACTTGCCGAGGAAGGTGTTCATCCGCATGCGGTGGCTGATCAGCTCTGCCGGCGGCGGATACAGGCCCATCGTGTCCTGCCAGCGGCGGCCGACGTAGCAGTGGGTGGTCTCGGCCTGGCGCGCGTCGCGGTACAGGCGCACATAGGCCGACGGATCGGGCTCGCCGGTGACCGGGTCGGCCAGGTCGTAGGTCAGGCGCAGTTCCACCGTGTAGCGGTGGCATTCGATCACGTCCAGGCGCACGTCCAGGCCATCACCCACCGAAGAGATGTAGCTGCCCGCAACCAGCTCGGCCGGCGCGAACAGGCGCACCAGGTGGCGGTAGTTTTCCGCGTACAGGCCCATGAGCCAGCTCAGCCGGCTCAGGCGGGGGATACGTTCGGTGCGGGGCGAGGCGTGGGCCATGGGTCGATCCTACACGTTGGTGCTTCAACGTGGGGGCGCACACGTGCAAGCCAACCCCTGGGTAGTGCCGGCCGCTGGCCGGCAGCCCTCCGTCGCGGCCAAGTGTTCATCGACCAGCCGGCCAGCGGCCGGCTCTACCAGACCAGGATCAATACAGCTCGCGCTGCAGCCCCAGCGTAGCCAGCACCTTGCTGGAAATCTCCTCGATCGAGGTGTGGGTGGTGCTCAGGGTCGGAATGCGCTCCATCTGGAACATCACTTCGGCCGCGGCCACCTCGCGCTTGCAGGTATCCAGGTTGGCGTAGCGCGAATTCGGGCGCCGTTCCTGGCGGATCTGCTGCAGGCGGTCCGGGTCGATGGTCAGCCCGAACAGCTTGCGCCGGTAGTTGCGCAGGCGCGGCGGCAGGCGGTCGCTTTCCAGGTCTTCGTCGGTCAGCGGGTAGTTGGCCGCGCGCACGCCGTAATGCAGGGCCAGGTAGATGCAGGTGGGCGTCTTGCCGGCGCGCGACACCGCCACCAGGATCACGTCGGCATCGTCGTAGTTCACCGCGATGCCATCGTCATGGGTCAGGGCGAAGTTCATCGCGTTGATGCGGCGGTGGTAGGTGTCGAAATCGACCATGCCGTGGGCCTGGCCGACCCGCGCCAGGCGCGGGCTGGCCAGCTCGCGTTCCAGCGGCTCGATGAACGGTGCGAACACATCCAGCATCAGCGCCCCGCTGTCGGCCAGGATCAGGCTCAGGCTCTGGTCCACGCAGGAGTTCACCACGATCGGCCGGACCTGGTACCGCTCCCCTGCCGCCTGGATCCGGGCACAGGCTTCACGCGCCTTTTCGGGGTCGTCGACAAACGACATGCGGTCGGTAATGAAGCTGAACCCGGAGAACTGGGTCAGCAGGCTATGCCCAATGGTTTCAGCGGTGATACCGGTTCCATCGGAAACGTAGAACACCGGACGGATGGTCGACATGCGCGCTTTTACCCCCTACGAAGCCTAAAAAGGCCGTCAGCACAAGCTTGTGCCAACGGTGGTCTGCCCGGCATCATATCGGCTTCTTCCTACGGACGCGGCCATTCCAGCCCGCCTCGGGCGATGGCCAAACGGAGCATCGCGCTTGAACGAGAACATCCTGTGGTTGCACGAACTGCGTCTGGCCGACCTGGCCCGCGTAGGCGGCAAGAATTCGTCGCTGGGCGAGATGATCGGCAACCTTGCCGGTCTGGGCGTGTCGGTGCCGGGCGGTTATGCCACCACCGCTGAAGCCTTCAAGGACTTCATCGCGCACAACGACCTGTCCAAGCGCATCTTCGACAAGCTGGCCACGCTGGACGTCGAGGACGTCAACGCGCTGACCGCCGCGGGCAAGGAAATCCGCACCTGGGTGATCGATGCCCCGCTGCAGCCGCAGCTGGACCAGGACATCCGCACCGCCTACGCCCAGCTGAGCGCCGACAACGGCGGCGGCGACGTGGCCGTGGCCGTGCGCTCGTCGGCCACCGCCGAGGATCTGCCGGATGCGTCCTTCGCCGGCCAGCAGGAAACCTTCCTCAACGTCACCGGTGCCGACGATGTCGTGCACAAGGTCAAGGAAGTGTTCGCCTCGCTGTACAACGACCGTGCCATCGCCTACCGCGTGCACCACGGCTTCAAGCATGAAGACGTGTTCCTGTCGGCCGGCGTGCAGCTGATGGTGCGTTCGGGCGTCGGTTCCTCCGGCGTGCTGTTCACCCTGGACACCGAGTCCGGCTTCCGCGACGTGGTGTTCGTCACCTCTTCGTTCGGCCTGGGCGAAATGGTCGTGCAGGGCGCGGTCAACCCGGACGAGTACTACGTCTACAAGCCCACCCTGCAGGCCGGCAAGCCGGCGATCCTGCGCCGCTCGCTCGGCAGCAAGGCGATCCGCATGGTGTATTCGGATGTCCCCGGCGAGCGCGTCAGGATCGAGGACACCCCGGCCGAACTGCGCAACACCTTCTCGATCAGCGACGAGGACGTGCAGGAACTGTCCAAGCAGGCCCTGGTCATCGAAAAGCACTACGGCCGCCCGATGGACATCGAGTGGGCCAAGGACGGTGTCAGCGGCAAGCTGTTCATCGTGCAGGCGCGCCCGGAAACGGTGAAGTCGCGCAGCCACGCGACCCAGATCGAGCGCTTCGCGCTGACCGAGAAGGGCGGCAACGTGCTGGCCGAGGGCCGCGCCGTCGGCGCCAAGATCGGTTCGGGCGTGGCCCGCGTGGTCAAGACGCTGGACGACATGAACCGCGTGCAGCCGGGCGACGTGCTGATCGCCGACATGACCGACCCCGACTGGGAGCCGGTGATGAAGCGCGCCTCGGCCATCGTCACCAACCGCGGTGGCCGCACCTGCCACGCCGCGATCATCGCGCGCGAGCTGGGCGTGCCGGCCGTGGTCGGTTCGGGCAACGCGACCAAGGTCATCGAAGATGGCCAGCTGGTCACCGTCAGCTGCGCTGAAGGTGATACCGGCTTCATCTACGAAGGCAAGCTCGGCTTCGAACGCACCACCACCGATCTGGGCAACATGCCACCGGCACCGCTGAAGATCATGATGAACGTGGCCAACCCGGAACGTGCCTTCGACTTCGGCCAGCTGCCGAACGCCGGCATCGGCCTGGCCCGCCTGGAAATGATCATCGCCAGCCACATCGGCATCCACCCGAACGCGCTGCTGGAGTACGACCGCCAGGACGCGGCGACCAAGAAGAAGATCGACGAGAAGATCGCCGGCTACGGTGATCCGGTCAGCTTCTACGTGGACCGCCTGGCCGAAGGCATCGCCACCCTCACCGCCTCGGTCGCCCCGAACGCCGTGATCGTGCGTCTGTCGGACTTCAAGTCCAACGAGTACGCCAACCTGATCGGCGGCAGCAACTACGAGCCGCACGAAGAGAACCCGATGATCGGCTTCCGCGGCGCCAGCCGTTACGTCGACCCGAGCTTCTCGGCCGCCTTCGCGCTGGAGTGCAAGGCCGTGCTGCGCGTGCGCAACGAAATGGGCCTGGACAACCTGTGGGTCATGATTCCGTTCGTGCGCACCCTGGAAGAAGGCCGCAAGGTCATCGAGGTACTGGAACAGAACGGCCTGAAGCAGGGCGAGAACGGCCTGAAGATCATCATGATGTGCGAAGTGCCGTCCAACGCACTGCTCGCCGATGAGTTCCTGGAGATCTTCGACGGCTTCTCGATCGGCTCCAACGACCTGACCCAGCTCAGCCTGGGCCTGGACCGCGATTCGTCGATCGTCGCGCACCTGTTCGACGAACGTAACCCGGCAGTGAAGAAGCTGCTGTCGATGGCGATCAAGTCGGCACGTGCCAAGGGCAAGTACGTCGGCATCTGCGGCCAGGGCCCGTCCGACCATCCGGATCTGGCCGAATGGCTGATGCAGGAAGGCATCGAGTCGGTGTCGTTGAACCCGGATACCGTGGTCGACACCTGGCTGCGCCTGGCCAAGCACAAGGCCAATGGTTGATCCATTGATGGGCTGACGTCGCTTTCATTGGCGTCCGCCCATACTGCAGCTGCATGCACGCCCCGCCTCTGCGGGGCGTGCCTGTTTCTGGCGTTCGCATACGCCATGACGACTGCTGCAAAGGAGCCCGCATGATTGCTGTCACCGCCCCCGCCACGACCTGGTTACATTCGCTGGATTGGGAACGCCTGTTCGAAACCTACGGCGTGCCGCTGCTTGCCGCCATCGTGGTGCTGCTGGTCGGCATGTGGCTTGCAAGACGGGTGTCCAATACCCTGCCGCGTGCAACGGCAAGGGTCGGCATGGACCCGATGCTCGGCAATTTCATGCGAAACGTGGTGTATTCGGCCTCGCTGGTCATCGTGGTCGTGCTGGCCATCAATACGCTGGGCGTACCGATTTCCCCGCTGCTGGCCGTGCTCGGCACCGCCGGCCTGGCCGTCGGCCTGGCATTGAAGGATTCGCTGTCCAACATCGCCTCCGGGGTGATGCTGGTGACCCTGCGCCCGTTCCGCGTTGGCGATGTGGTGACCGTGGCCGGGCAGACCGGCACCGTGCGCGAAGTGCGCATCTTCCAGACCGTCATCACCGGCGCGGACAACCAGCACACCACCATTCCCAACACGCTGATCACCGCCGCGCCGATCATCAACCTCACCGCCGAGCCGACGCGCCGCGTCGAACTGGTGGTCGGCATCGGTTACGAGGACAACATCCAGCTGGCGCGCGACACCGCGCTGGCACTGATGAAGGCCGATCCGCGCGTGCTGCAGACGCCGGTACCGGACGTGGTGGTGTACGAGCTGGGCGCGCACGCCATCAACCTGGGCATCCGCTGCTACGTGAAGTCGGCCGACTGGTTCGGCACCAAGGTCACGCTGCTGGAACAGCTCAAGCTGGGCTTCGACAAGGCCGGCATCAACATTCCGTACCCGCAGCAGGACATGCACCTGTACCTGCATGGCAAGGATGGCGGCGTGGTCGAGGCCGATGCACTGGTGCGCGACAAGCCCTGACGCACAACGGTAGTGCCGGCCGCTGGCCGGCACTATCAGGAACCGCGCAGACCGGCCATCGGCGTCAGGCCTCGACGGCCGCTTCCAGCGCCGGGTAATCGGTAAACCCGACCGCACCACCGCCGAAGAACGTCGCCCGATCCGGTGGGTTCAATTCGGCACCCGCGCGCAGGCGCTCGGGCAGATCCGGATTGGCGATGAACGGCCGGCCGAAGCCGATCAGGTCGGCCCAGCCCTCAGACAGCGCCTGCTCGGCGCGCTCGGTGGTGTACTTGCCGGCATAGATCAGCGTGCCCGGGTAGACCATGCGCAGCGCCTGCTTGAACGCGACTGGCATCAGCGGCGCATCATCCCAGTCGGCCTCGGCGATATGCAGGTAGCCCACGCCAAGTTCGCCCAGCAGGTGCGCGGCCGCCAGGTAAGTCGCCTGCGGCGTATCGTCCACCGCGCCCTGCAGCGTGGTCAGCGGCGCCAGGCGCACGCCGACGCGCTCACCACCGGCCACCGCCACCACCGCCTGCACCACCTCGCGCAGGAAGCGCAGCCGGTTCTGCAATGCGCCACCGTAGCCGTCGGTACGCTGGTTGGCCTGCGAGTCGATGAACTGGTTGATCAGGTAGCCATTGGCGCCGTGCAGTTCGACGCCATCGAAGCCAGCAGCGAGCGCATTGCGGGCGGCCTGCGCGTAGTCGGCGATGATGCCCGGAATCTCATCCTCGGCCAGTGCACGCGGCATCGAATGCTGGATCATTTCGCCCACACCGGCATCGGGGCCTGCGCCGGTCGGGTCGACGAAGACCTTCACGCCTTCGGCCAGCAACGCCGAGGAAGACACCGGCGCCACGCCACCCGGCTGCAGCGCCACGTGCGAAACCCGGCCGACGTGCCACAGCTGCGCGTAGATGCGACCACCGGCCGCATGCACGGCATCAGTCACCTGGCGCCAGCCCTGCACCTGCTCATCGCTGTGGATGCCGGGCGTCCAGGCGTAACCCTGGCCCTGCGGGCTGATCTGGGTACCTTCGCTGACGATCAGACCGGCGCTGGCACGCTGCGCGTAGTAGGCGGCCATATCCGCGGTGGCGACGTTGCCGTGCGCTGCACGCGAGCGTGTCATCGGCGGCATCACGATGCGGTTGGGCAGGGTCAGGGCGCCCAGGCGGTGGGGGGTAAACAGCATGGCGGCAATCTCTTGCGGGGGGAGTACCCGCAAGGATGGGGATGGAGCCCGCAGCACAACAGGCGCATCGTGGCAAAACAGTTGTGCCCGGCAGGCAAGGATGGCCTGGCCTGGGGTCGGATCCCTTTGCGACGCAAAGGGCTCTGCCCCCCGAGCCGGTTACAGCGTCGGCTCGATCAACACGCCACCGTGCGCCACCCGGTCGTAGCAGGCGCGCACCACGTCTTCGCCGTACTTGCGTTCCAGCCGGCGCACGATGAAATGGCCGCGCGCCATGTCCTGGTAGTAATCGGTGAACATGGTGTTGAGCGTTGCACCGGCTGCCGCACCCACGATCGGCACCGCCTGTGCGGCGAACTTTTCGGTGACCACCACGCCGAAACGGGCGGCCACCTTCTCCACCATCTTCGCCAGCAGCTTGCCGGCTTCCTTCGGCGCCACGCCCAGGGTCAGGTCGCGCCCCGTCACCACGCGCCCGGCCAATTCGGCCGACAGGTGCCGCATCACGTCGGTGGTGAAGCCGCGGGCCAGGTAGTAGCCGGTCTCGCTGGCGTCATCGCGCGGCGAGTTGCCGCCCAGCGCGAACACCTCCAGGCAGGCCTGGCGGGTGCTGAACTCGGACAGGTCGAAGCCCTCGCTGCGGGCCACGTCGGCCACCGCACGCATCATGATGGTGGTCGACACCGGCAGCTCGATGAACAGTGCAGCGAAGCCAAAGGCCCCGCCAACCGCGCCCGAGGTCGCCGCTGCCAGCTTGTGCCAGCGCGTGGAGGCGCCCTTGCCGGGGCTGTTGTCCATGCTCCACAGCGCCGCCTGCGCCGACTTGGACAGCGCCGCCTGCACCGCGCCATGGATACGGCCGGAGACCGCCTTGGGCAGCGCCTTCACCGCGAATTCCAGTGGCGTGCCGACCAGGTTGGCCATGCGCGCGGTCAGGGTCGGGGCTTCCAGCAGGGTTACCGCCCGCTGCAGGTCGGACCAGTCGCGGGCATCGTGGGCGATGTCGCGGGGGAGCAGGATGGGCTCGTTCATGGCGCCGATCTTAGCGCCAGGGAGTTGAACGGAGGGTAGTGCCGGCCGCTGG